>RFZL01000071.1 GCA_009920665.1 Alphaproteobacteria bacterium
AACATGAACAGGCTGACAATGGTGGGGCTGGTATGGCGCGGTGCCAGTGTCAGCAACCCCCATGATACCGGCATCACGATGAGCCCCATGAGGCCGATCGCCAGCGCATTGCCGGTCAGGATCGCGCCTGCCGGCGCCATCACCAGTCCGACAAGGCCGGACAGAATGGCACCAATGCCGGTCGCCGGCAATACCGGTATATCGGGATTTCGGCGGGTGGTGACGAAGACAATTGCGATCCCCAGCGCGGCCAGAAAGCCCAGAAATCCGCCAAGCCAGACATTGCCCTCCGGTGCCTGCAGTGCCCCGTCACCATTCATGATCACAATCAGAACGCCGACCATGCTGAGTGCAATGGCGATCCAGGTGCGCCGTGTTGTCCGCTCTTTCAGCACGGTATAGGCAAGCGCCGCGGCGATCAGTGGTGCTGTGGCCAGAGCTGTGACGACAACGGTGATCGATGTCTCCATCGTGGCGAAATTGAACGCCATCGCGTTGACGAAATTGGCCAGGATAATGACCAGTGCCGGCAGCGTGGCAAGGCCGCGGGCCCGGGTCAGCGCATGCCGCCCCTCGAACAGCAGCCACAGCACGCACAGGCTGCCCCCGATCAGGATACCGCGCCAGAAGGTCAACCCCCATTCCTCCAGCCCTGACAGACGGATCAGCAGGGTGTCCGGCGTGATCAGCAGGGCCCCGACAAGTGCCATCGCAAGCCCGGTCACGGGGCGCGGTGCGCCCGAAATGAAATTGTCTGGCGACATGCGGCCCCGGTCTTTCTTCAGCTGAAGAAGTTCGCAAGTGCGGCGAGCGTTTCATCCGGCGCTTCTTCCGGCAGATAATGTCCGCCCGGAACGCCGTGACCGCTGACATCCGTTGCCACCTGCCGCCATTCGGCCAGCACGTCATAATGCGTGCCGACAAAGCCCGCCTCGCCCCACAGGGCGAGCAGCGGCATGGCCAGCTTGCGGTCTGCGTCGGCCGCGTCATGAACAAGGTCGATGGTCGCTGCGGCGCGGTAATCCTCGCACATGGCGTGCAGATTCCGGGGCCGCCGGAAGCAACGCAGATAGTCGGCAAAGGCCTCGTCCGAGATGGCGCCTTCGGTGCGCCCCCACTGTCCGCATTTGCTGCGCAGATAGAATTCCGGGTCGGCACCGATCATACGCTCGGGAAGAGGGGCGGGCTGGATCAGAAAGAACCAGTGGTAATAGGCCGTCGCGAAACGCATGTCGGTCTGGTCATACATCGCCGCTGTTGGCGCGATATCAAGAACAGCGAGCTTCTGCACACGCTCTGCATGGTCGCGGGCCAGGCGGTGGGCAACGCGGCCGCCGCGATCATGTCCTGCCACCATGAAGCTGTCATGGCCAAGATCTGACATCAAACGGACCATATCGGACGCCATGGTGCGCTTTGAATAAGGGGCGTGTTCGTCATCGCTGTCCGGAGTTGAACTGTCGCCATAACCACGCAGGTCGGCGGCGATCACCGTGAACATCTCGGCAAGCGCGGGCGCGATCCGGCGCCACATCATGTTTGTCTGCGGAAAGCCGTGAAGCAGCAACAGGGGCGGGCCATCACCGGCACGGCGAAAGGCGATGTCGACGTTACCGACATCACGGGTCCCGAAACTGAAACTGTCGACATATCGCATGTGACACCCTGCCCCTGAAAAACGTTTCGACCCTAGGTGAGTTGGCGCAGAGCCGCAAGCCGTGTCAGCCAGGCGCGGTGCGGGTCAGCGCCTGATGTTCAAAATAGATCACCGCGAGACCGGAAAGGATGGTGATGAGGATCCCCAGCGCCGCAAGGCCATTGGGAAGTTCGTTGAATATCATCCAGCCAAGGGCGGTGGCGACAGGCAGTTCGACATATTGCATCGGCGCCAGCGTGGCTGACGGGGCAAAGCGCACGGCATAGGTCATGCCGAGATGCGCCAACGTGCCGAAAATGCCGACAAGGATCAGTGTCCGCGCCTGATCGGCTGTCGGGATGATGAACTGCAGATCGAAAATCTGCAGATGCCGTGTTGCCGCCCATGCCGCAAGCAGGATCAGCGCACTGGCGAACCCGCTCGCCGATTGCAGGCAGACTGGGTCGTAATCCTTGGCAATCTGCCTGGTGAGAAGCACCAGAAAGGCGAACAGGAAGGCTACCAGCAGCGGCAGCAGTGCCGGCGCGCCGACGGCGGCGAAGCTGGGCTGGATGATCAGCAGCGTGCCAAGGAACCCGACCGTGCAGGCACCAAGCCGCCGCACGCCGACCTGTTCGCCAAGGAAGAACCTGCCCATGACAAGCATGATGAACGGGTAGACAAAGGCGATGGCCAGCGCATCGGCAAGCGGCAGATAGCGGTAGGCGGTGAACATCACCGCCACCCCGGCAATGTGAACCACGCTTCGCGCCAGTATGATCCTGACCATTTTGCGGGTCATCTTCATATCGCGTCCGCTGAACAGGATCAGTGGCAATGGCAGCAGCCATTGCACAAGATACCGTGCCAGCAGCAGCACAAGAAGCGGGGTGGCCAGCGCGATGGATTTCGCCGCCGCGTCGCCCATCGGGGCGAAAACGCAAAATCCCAGCATGAAGGCAATGCCGATTATCGGGCGGTCAGCGATCATGCCGCACCATGCGCCACTGTCAGAACAGGGTCAAGACAGGCAAGGCGTCAGGCGTTGTGGGTGCGGGCAATGTGATGTGATGATGCCGATGGCCAGGCGGTTCAGGCGGGTCTATGCTGCGTCCCATGCTGGTTGAGGTTCTGGTGATTTCTGTGGGGTGTTTCCTTGCCGCGCTGGTGAATGCGGCGGTGGCGACAGGCGGCGTCTATATCATGTTGGCGGCCAGTTCGGCTGTGCTGCCGCTAGCCGCAGCGATTCCCATGCAGTCGGCGCTTGCCGCGCCTTCACTGGTGGCACGGATCGTCACTTTCTGGCGGCATATCAACTGGCCAATCTTCTTGATGTTCGCACCGGCGGCGGCGGTTGGCGTGGTCGTCGGCGCGCGGATTTTCGTGTCGCTTGACGAGGGGGTGATCGGGTTGATGCTTGGCGCCTTGCTGCTGGCGTTGGTCTGGCTTGTGCCAAAGGGGGTAACCCTGAGCCTGCCGCGCCAGTTCCTCTATGTCGGCGGTTTGCATGGCTGTTTCGGTACGATTTTCGGCGTTGGCCTGTTTCTGCAACCAGCAATTCTGCGAACTGGCCTCAATCGACAGCAGATCACCGCGACACTGGCGATATGTCTGCTTGGCCTCGAGGCGATGAAGGCCATCGGCTATGTCAGCTTCGGGTTCAGTTATGCTGAATATTGGCCGCATATTCTGTCCGGTGCGATCGCCGGTGTCGCCGGCACGCTGATGGGAAGGCGGCTTGGCGACAAAATCCCCGAACAGCGGTTCCGGATGGTGTTTCGTCTGATTGTGACACTCGCCGGTCTGCGTCTGCTTGCCAAGGGTGTGATCGATCTCGGCCTTGTCTGAGCACTGTGCAAGTCAGTCGGCAAGCCGGTAATGAACGGTGATCGAGGCGTCTGACCGCTTATAATCATTCTGCTTGAGGTTTGAGTCGTTTTTCGTTGTCGACGCGCTGATGCCAAGGCTGAAGTTCTGGATGTTCGGGCTTACCGCCTGACCGGCGATCTGCAGGCCGATACTGGCGCGGGTTTGCGTGTCACGGCGGTATTTCTTGCTTGTCGGATCCTGATTGTCATATTTGCTGTCGGAGGCATCAATGCTGGCCCGCAGGTGGAGATTCGGCGTCGGGGCGAACAGCGCGCCGATGGTGCCTGCCTGCTGCGTGTTCTGGTTTGCCTTTGACTGCATGTAGGCAATGGTGCTTGACGCGAACCGTGTCTCCATCGGGTTGAAGGCGGTATAGCGTCCCTCGGCAAACAATGTCAGTTGCGGCAGGAGCGAACGTGACAGGCCAAGCTTGAAGCTGCGTGAATGCCCATCATTCTGGTTTGCCGTGCTGAAATTTGTTGAGGGTATGCGGTCCACAATACTGTAGTCGGCATTGATATAGCTCCGGAATTCGAGGGGCAGGGTATAGAAGGCAGTCAGGCTGCCGGCGGCGATTGTACTGCCCGGGTCAGTCTTGCGGTTCGTTTCGGTCAACCGGATGTCGGGGCGAATGCTGATCTGGCCAAGGCGCAGGCTGGCGCCGGCGAAAGCGGTCGTTGTGCCGCTGGTCAGATACTCATATTTACGCCCGCGCGCCTCGGTATGCGACAAGCCGAAGGTCAGCGTGTCGCGATCCTGATTTGGAAATTCATAGGTGGCGGTGACCACCGCGCTTGCGATACCGGCCACCTCGCGCCTTGTCTTCGTGGCACCGCCAAAGCTTTCATATTGGCGTGTCGTGGCCGGGGTTGTCGTGTTCAGCTTGAAATCCAGCAGGCCGGATGACGGGTAGTTGTTGGCGTTGTCGCTGCCACGAACGCCGACCGACAGCGAGGCCGAGGTGCGCCATCGTCTGTTGCGTGACTCGATGATGTCCTGCAGACGTGTAATCCGCTCGGCCTGCTCAGGCAGAAGCGGAAGCCTTGCAAGCGCCTCCAACTCGCCTGCCGCCAGCGTGTCATTCGCCAGATTGACCAGTATCTCGGCACGCAGAATGCGAGCCGGGATGTCGGTTGGACGCAGGACAATGAGGCGTTCGACGGCCGATAATGCCGCCGGCAGATCGCCCCTGGCAAGCCGTTCGGACACAAATTGCCTGTTCAGCCCGGCATTGTCGGGGTCGGCCAGCAGGTCGGGCCATGTCACCTCGGCGCGCGTGGCAGGTGCCATCACCAGACATGAAAGAATGACTGACAGGGCCATGAACCCTTTCCGGAATATGACCCCTTTCCGGAATATGACCCTTGTCCTGATCATTGTTCGGCCATCCCGTGAACGGTTCCGGTGGCAAGCTCGACCGGATCGGCGCCGCCTACAGCTTTCTCGATGGTCAGTTCGTGACTGGCGATATTGCCGATCGAATCCGTGGCCGCCGCATCACTGCCAAGCGCGAAGTTCGACAGGAAGGCATCATTGCGAATGGTCAGGTCGCCCGGTATGCCGCCGCCCTGATCGGTTACTGTCATGCTGTTGCCGCTAACGCTCGTCCAGTCGATCTTGTTCACTTCGCTGTCATCGCCGACATTCGATGACGTCTCGCCGGCATTGAATGCCTTGAGACTGAGTGAACTGTCATAGTCGGCGCTGACATGGACATAGCCGGGTATGTCACCGAACGGGCCTGTCGTCTGGATCGAGCTGCCGAGTGGCCCGTTGGCTCCATATTCAATGGTGACATCCATCGAGAAGGAAATATTGGTGTCAACGGTGCCGTCACCGCTGTAATCCAGCGCTGCGGTGCCGTCGGACAGCACCATGCGGACAGAGCCGGTGGCGAAATCCCACCGGTCGGAAACGTCATAGCTGCCGCCGCATCCCGAAGCCGCACTGTTCGAGCATGAAATCGTTACATCTGTGGCGCTGAAGGTGCTGCTGCCGGTAAGCCCGTAATTCAGCAATTGGTCAATTGTCGTGTCACCACGATATTGCGCGCCGGAACTGAACAGCGCCGCTACCCCGGCACCGATATTGACCCCGAGTGTACCTAGATTATCCTCATCGACCTCACCTTCGGAAACCGCTGTCGACAGTGCGGTAAAAACCGCGTCGAGAATTGCCTGATCATTGGTTACCGCGGCGCCATCGGTAGCATTGGCAATGCTTTGCCCAAGCGCGGCGTTGCTGACAATCGTGTCCGGGATGCCGTCATCATCAGTATCAACCGCCGGTATTGCATCGAGGGAGTCAACACCGATGGCCTCGGCGATTTCAGTGGCGGCGTCCTCGCCGGTCTCTTGTTCAATCTGCTGGATTGTCTCGGGTGCGGCGACCTGCGGTGTGGTGGGCGCCTGATCGGGAATGATTGTCGTCGCGAAGTTCGGGCGTGTCAGATCGACGCTGCCGAAAGCGTTGCTGACGGTAACCGCGCCCAGCGTCGCGCCGACAGCATTCAGTCCGGGGCCGACCAGCACGATCTGGCCGCGGCCGTCTTCATCAATGATCCCGGCCACCTGCGTGCCTCTGATGCTGAGACTCGCCGAGGGCAGCCTTACCTTCATCGCCTGCGGGCTGGATTTGGCAAGCTTGCCGGAAACAAAACGAAAGGCACCTCTGGTGATCTGTGTTGACATGACGCCGGAACTGGTTGCCGGGTCATAGACAAACTCGTCAATTCTCAGTTTGGCACCGCTTCCCAGCGTGAAGACCGTCTCGTCAAGAAGCATGATCTGCATTCTGCCGTCAGAGGCCACCTCGATCTCGTCACCGAGAAACATGCGGGAGCCGGAGATGACAGGCCCGACATTGCCGCCGTCGGTTGCCGCCACGCGGATGACGTCTCCGCGAAGCGCGGCTGCCACGCCGATGAATTCCGCGGCTGTCACGCCGCCCGATATCAGCAATACCGACAGCAGTGACAATAGCGAAAGCGTTGAGCCGGGGCGGCCAAGGGTCCTGGAAATAAGAGGGGTGGAGCGCGCCAGGCGGATTGACATATGCAGCATGCCGAGCCTCATCAAATGATAATTATGCGCGGCAAAAGGTTACATACGTAATATAAATAGTCACTAATTTAAAAAAATATTAAATAAAATTGCGCAAAAAAGCATTCTGAACAGGTGACATGTGTTGAGACATATATCCTGGCGATCCGGGATGAATGTTGTCGTCACAAGGCTATCAGGAGGTGAAGATGGTTTCGCGCCCGCGGCGCGGGTGCCGCGGAATGATCAGCGCCAGCGCCAGCGATGCCATGGCAAGCAATGCTGCCAGTACAAACACCGATGCCTGTGACACGATCCAGAGATAACCAAGCGCTGCAGGAAGGCACACCGCAGCGATATGATTGATCGTAAAGGCAACGGCGGCGGTTGGCGCGATATCGGCCGGATCGGCGATTTTCTGAAAATAGGTTTTCTGCGCGAAGGCCAGGGCAAAAAACAGATGGTCGATCACATACAGCGCCGCCGCCAGCGCCGCGCCCCATCCGAACCAGTAGATTCCGCCATAGGCGAGGAACACCGCGGTAAGCCCCGCATATTCAAAGGTAAGCGACCATTTCTCGCCTATGCGCGTGATCAGGGCCCCCATCATCGGCGCGAAGATGATGTTGGCGATGTAGTTGACAAGAAACAGGATGGTCAGCTCATGGACCGCAAATCCAAATGTCTCGACCATCATGAAAGCGGCAAAAACCATGAAGATCTGCCGCCGCGCCCCCGCCATGAATTGCAAGGCGTAATACAGCCAGTAGCGCCGCCTCAGGATCAACCGGTTATGCTGCGGCGTTTCCATCCGGAACCGCGGGTAGGCGAACCAGCAATAGAAGGCGATGGCGACGGTAATGCCGCCGCCGGCAAGATAGACATTGTGATAGCCAAGCCCGCCCCATTTGAAGACAAGTGCAATCAGCCCGTAGGCGAGAAGCGATGAGGCCGATCCGGCAGCCACCAGCCAGCCGATGACCTGTGGTGCGCGGTCCTTTTCGATCCACTGAAGCTGCAGTGACTGGTTCACTGTCTCATAATAGTGGAAGCCGATCGAACCGATCAGCGTGGTAACCAGGAGGCCGGCAAAGCTTGGGAAGAGGGCCGTGACCGCGACGGCGCCGCCAAGTGCCACAAGGGACAGCAGCGCCAGGGTCTGTTCGCGCATCACCAGCAGTACCAGAATGACCCCGACAGCAAGGAATCCCGGGATTTCGCGTACGGTCTGCAGCCAGCCGATTTCGACACCGGTGAAATTGGCAACTTCGATCGTGAAATTGTTCAGCAGCGCCAGCCAGGTTGAAAACCCCAGCGGCATGGCAAACGCCATCAGGAACAACAGCCCAACCGGCGTATGGCGAAGCTCATAGGCGTGGCGCAGCGAGGCGGTGAGGCTTGTCA
>RFZL01000072.1 GCA_009920665.1 Alphaproteobacteria bacterium
GCGGGTTGTCGCCGGTGCGGGGGCTGGTGAGATACATGTCTATGCGCAATATGATTCGATGACAGCCGGTACAGGCGCCAATGTCGCGATGATGGATGACCCCGAATACAAGAAACTGATGGCCGACCGCGAGGCCGACCCGGCGGCGGATATTGTCGGTCCCGAGGTCTTCCGGTCCATTTGGGGTACAATGGATCCTGCCGATACGGTGCGCATGCAACGAACCTATGCCCTGCAGCGCTCGAACATGAAGGCCGCCATCGGACTGCTTGAGGAGATCGGGACGCTGGTGAAAAACGAGCCAGTGTCGATCATGGCCGGAATTCCTGTATTGGCTTCACGCATGGACACGATGACTGTTGTCTACAGCTTTGCTGACATGCATGCCTTTGGTGACGGCGTTGACCGAATTGGCATGTCACCGGAGTTCCAGGACATCGTGACGCGCGCCGATGACTTGGGAACATTGTTTGAGTCCTGCGTATTGCGGATGATCAAATAACGACAGGCTGATGCGCCGGCGCGCATGACCTTGCTTTATTCATCGGGGCATGGCTGTATTTTTGTCGTAGACAGATATGCAGGGTGCTCCGATGATTTCCCATGACAGACCGAATTTCCTGTTCATCATGACAGACCAGCATCGCTGGGACTGGCTTGGCTGTGCCGGGCATCCGGTGGTGAAAACGCCAAATATTGACGAACTTGCAGCCAAGGGAACGCGCTTTGCGAATTTCCAGGTAACGTCGCCGGTCTGCATGCCCAACCGGGCGTCTTTCATGACAGGTCGTTACCCGTCAACGCATGGGCTTCGCTATAATGGCTGTGTTCTGCCAACAGACAGCAACTGTTTTACCGATGTGCTGGCGGCGGCCGGTTACCGTACCGCCTCGATCGGCAAAAGCCATCTCCAGCCCTTCACCGAGAAACCGCCGCTGCGAAGTGACGATGGCAAGACCCGTCTGATTGAAGAGGCGCGTCGCGCCGGCACCGCCATCCACAGTCATGAACAGCCATCAGCATACGCCGGTGACAAGCGATATGAATTCGAGGGTACCTACTACGGATTCCAGCATGTCGACATGGTTACCGGCCATGGTGACCAGTGCAATGGCCACTATCAGCAATGGTTTCGCGCCAATTGTCCTGACTGGCAGGCCATGCAGGACCCGGCGAATGAGCTGCCGCATAATTACAGCTGCCCGCAGGCTTACCGGACCCCCATTCCCGAGGAATTCTATCCGACGCGTTATATCGGGAACCGCGCCACCGACTGGATCACCGCGCAGGCGGGCGGTGAATTGCCTTTCTTCGCCTATGTCTCGTTTCCCGACCCGCACCATCCGTTCAATCCGCCCGGCAGATATTGGGACATGTACAGTCCCGATCAGTTCGAGGTGAGCCTGCCATTCGAATCGCACCGCAATCCGACACCGCCGATGACCTGGATGACTGAACAGTGGCAGGCGGGCGCCAAACCTTTGAGCCCCACCACCGCCTGCCGCGTTGATGAACAGCATCTTCGCGAAGCGATGGCGCTGACAGCCGGCATGATCACGATGATCGATGACGAGGTCGGGCGGCTTGTCGATGCTCTGAAAGCAAGCGGGCAATTCGAGAACACGGTGATCTGCTTCAACGCTGATCATGGCGATTATCTTGGTGATTTTTCACTTTTGCTGAAGGGGGCGATGCCATTCAGGTCCATCACGCAGGTGCCGATGATCTGGTCCGACCCGGTTGATCGCGCCGAACGCGTCACCGAAGCTCTGGCCTCGACCATCGATGTTCCGGCGACCATTCTCGACCGGGTCGGCCTGACCCCGTATCACGGCATGCAGGGGGACAGTTTCCTGCCGGTGATAAGGGGCGCGGACACGCATCGTCAGGCTGTGCTGACCGAATTCAACGATCTTGGAGCGCGGCTTGGTTTTGCCCGGCCGGCGCGGATGCGCAGCCTGCGCACGGACAGCTGGCGGTTCACGCTCTATCAGGGCGAGGTATGGGGCGAGCTTTATGACCTCGCTGCCGACCCGCAGGAGACCGAAAATCTCTGGGACAGCCCGTCACATGCCTCCATCAAGGCTGAGTTGACATTGCAGCTGGCCCATATGCTTGCCGGCCAGATGGATGAAAGCCCGGTATCACACCTTCTTGCCTGATCCGGCTGCCCGTTCCAGGTCTGTGGGCGCGGCGGATTGGCGTCTTGCCTGCATAGCCTTGCACACGCAGGATGCGGCTATGAGCGATCGCAAAACATTCCGGTCATGTCTGCTTTCTTCACAGGCTGTGACAGTGCTGGGCCTCGCCGCGGTGCTGGCGGTGCTGATGATGTCTGTCAACGTGATGCCCGCCCTTGCCGCACCCTGCGAGGCACCAGCGCCTGTATGTGCATGGACGGAAAGGATTGTCGGCATCAAGACGCCGAACATGATTGCCAGCGGGACCATTTTGCCGGGCGGCCATATCGTCACCAACCATCATGTTGCCGAGGATCATTCGCAGGTGATCACCCGCGATGCAACGGGGCGTGTGGGGCGGGCGCGGCCGCAACCGCATGATGTGGCGGTGGATCTGGCACTTTTGCGACCGGAGGGAGCCATGCCGGAATTTCAGGGGCTGACGCGAAAGACCGACTTCATGCCACAGCAGCTCTTTGTTGTTGCCTTTGACCAGGGGCGCAATGGACCGCGCGTCTACCGGCCCGGGGTCTGGGCCCGGTATCCGAGTGATAACGCCTCGATGCGGGCCCGTATCCATACCAACGCCCGCGCGCTGCCCGGCAATAGTGGCGGTGCCGTGGTTGATGCCGAGGGAAATCTCGTTGGCATATTGGCCTCGGGCGATGGCAAGATCAGCGAAATTATCCCGGCAGCGCATATCGCCGCTGTCGTGGCGCGGACCTCCGAAACGCATAAATCAAGTTTCAGCCAAACCGGCCGCGCCATCCGCGAATGCGCCGACGCGCTGTATGACGCCGGGTCGATCTCCCGCGACCCGCCAGCCGATCTTGTCAGCGTGATCGAATCACGCTGCATGGCCACGGGAAACAAGCAGTTGCTGGACCAGGCCGGGCAGAGCTTTGGCCGCTGGTGGATGTTTGACCGCTCGCGGCTATTCCTCCAACGCAGTCTGGCGCTTGATCCCGACAGTCCGAACAGCCTCATGTCGATGGCGGTGACGCTGCATCTGGATCGTGATCTTGCTGCCGGCTTGCCGATCCTGAAGCGCTATCTGGCGATTGATCCGGCGAACGCGCAGGCGCTGCGAATGGCGGTGCAGGTGGCCGGTGGCCTTGGCGAGCGCGAATTCGGCATGCAGGCACTGGAATTGATGCGCCGCCACAACCCGGCGGCGGTGCCGCTGGCCGAATCCTTTCTGGAACAGGCCTTTGCCGAGTGACTGGTGCCGGCAGGAGATCCGCCGCCTAGAACCCGAAATCGTCGGTCGGGTCGGGAATCCACCCATAAACAAGCGGCACGCCATTCGTCGCGATGGCACGCGATGCAAGGAACGCCTTGATCGCCGGGGTATCGGCCGCCGGATTCGCGTCAAGGAACCGGGCCGCCAGCGCGGCGACGCGTGGCGCCGCATAGCTGGTGCCACCGGTTTCGGCATAGGCGCCGCGATGATCGATGACCTCCACCTGTTCCGCCGGCACCATCAGATCAACTGTTGTCGCGCCGGTGTTGGAGCCACGCCCCAACCTGCCAAACTCGTCCGACGAGGTGACGACCAGCATATTGGCAAGCGTCAAGGCGGCCGGATAGACCGGCATCTGGTCAAGATCGCGCCCGTCATTGCCGGCCGAAACGATGAACAGCATCTGTGGATTCTCCGAAGCCGCCGCGGCGAAGCAGGCCCAGTCCATGCGGTCACCAGATCCCATCGACAGGCTGACAATCCGTACCGACAGGCGCGCCATATGGTCGATCAGATCGGCAAAACGGCACATCTCCGTAGCCGGAAACCGGTAGATGGCGATGCCGGCTGTCGGGGCCTCTCTGGCAAGAACGCTGAACACCGTGGTGCCGTGATGCTGGGGAAAATAGGCGGTGCGGCGCGGGTCGGAATCGAACGGGCGTTCATCATCATCCCAGAAATCATAGCCAAGCGGCCATCCGTCACCATCAGTCGCGAGATGCGCTTGCAGCGCCGATAGCTGATAATTCACACCCGTATCGACGAGCGCCAGCATCGCAGTGCCGGGTCCGGGTTGAAGACGGGGCAGGGGCGGGTTCTGTGGCTCGATGCTGGCGACGCCGGCAAAGTCCGGGGTCAGCACCTCAATGTGGTCAATGATGCCATCCGGCGCACGCACCAGGCGGCGGGCCTCCAGCGGGCGGCAGGGCGGCAGGGCCCTGACCTGGATCAGCGGGCGGTCAAAATCATCATGGATGTCCACGGTCGCCAGGCGCCAGGCCGGCCCTGGGGGACGGAAGGTGACATTTGTCCTGGCTTCTGTTTCGGGGACTTTGTAACTAGCCTCGCCGCTTTCCTGTGCGGTGTCGATCCACGTACATAATGTTTCTGGGGTCAGCGCGGCGTTGGCCGGTCCGGCACCGATGAGAGCTATTAGCAGAAGGAGCGCAAACAGGCGATCCATCACCTGACCTTTGGCATCAGCACGAAATCCCATGGTGAGGGCAGTTCGCCGACAGGCACCTCGATCACACTTGGCCCGTCATTTGCCATCGCGATGTCGAGAGCGCCACGCAGATCGTCAGGGGTCGAGGCTGTCAGTCCCTGCGCACCGAATGATGCGGCGAGGGCGGCAAAATTAGGGCTGCTCAGATCCGAGGCAATGAGACGACTGTCATAATTGTCGATCTGCAGCCGTCTGACATTGCCGAACGCATGGTCGTTGAAAATGACCACCGTCAGGGGAATGCGGTGATGCACCGCCGTCGCAAGCTCGGTTATGGTGAACAGCGCGCCGCCATCCCCGCTGATCGCGACCACAGGTACATCGCGGCGGGCATGCGCAACGCCAAGCGCTGTCGCCACGCCATAGCCGAGCGTTCCCTGATAGCCGGTCGAGATGAAGGTCCGCGGTGCGTAGCTGGGAAAGGCAAAGCGCGAGACATAGCCTGTCTGCGTCAGTTCATCGACGAAAATGCCTTCTGGCGGCATCGTATCACGAATGGCACCAAGCCAGGCAAGCTGCGGGCCAAGCTGGCGGGCATATTCACCGGCCCGGCGGGCTTTCACATCGGCGACCCGGTCAAGCCAGTCCATGTTGGGATCTGCTTTTGAATCAACCGCTGTCAATAATGGTGGTAAGGCGTCGCAAAGCCTGGCATGGAGTCCGATATCGACGGCGGCGCTACGGCCGATCTGCGCCTCGTCAATATCGATATGGATGACCTTCATCGCATCATCCTGACCCCATGACATGATCTGGCTTTGCAGGCGCGTGCCAAGACCGATGACAAGATCGACATCCGCCCACAGGCTGTGCGCCACCGGCATGCCGATCGACAGCGCCTCGTCATCCGGCATGATCCCATGGCCGGTGCGGAAGGCCACAACCGGCGCGCCAACCCGTCGTGCCAGCTGGCGCACAGCGCCAGCATCATCCTGCGCGCCGCCTCCGACGACAATCATCGGTGACCGGGCCGCTGTGATCAGGGATGCCGCCCGCGCAATGGCATCTGTATCAAGGGCCGGCATGGAATCAGGATCGACATGATGGCCGTCCGCAGCCCCGGCCACCTGCTGGCCCCAAAGATTGACAGCAACCTCGAGTCCGACCGGGCGCGGGCGGCCGGATTTCAGATCGCGAAAGGCCGCCTGCAAGGTGTCGGTGGCGTCATCGGGGCCGGTTATGCGATGGCTTGATTTCGTCAGCCGTTCCAGAATGCCGAACTGGTCCGGTATTTCATGCAAAAGCCCATGTCCCTTGCCCTGCGCGCCAAGCGGTATCTGGCCAGCAAGTGCCAGCACCGGGGCGTTCACCGCCCAGGCGGTTGACAGCGCCGCCGTTGTGTTCAGAAATCCGGGTCCGGGCACGACACAGAAAGCCTGCGGTCGACCGGTGGCCAGTGCCGCGCCGGTGGCCATATAGGCCGCCCCCTGTTCATGGCGTGTCTGGATTGGCGTGATCCGGTCGGTGCGATCAAACAGGGCGTCGAAGAACCCGTCATTCTGAATGCCGGGAAGGCAGTAAAGCTGGTCGATCCCGTTGGCGATCAAGGTTTCCGCCACAAGCTCTGCAATCTTCATCTCTGGCATTCCGGCTCTTTCTCTCGCGGTTAGGGTGGGTCCGTTATTCGAACCCGTAACCGATGATCTGCGATGATCGGCTGGTCGACCACCTGCCTATGAAGGTTGCGCGATGCAGGTGAACTGTCAACGGATCGGCTCTACGGAACGCCATGCGCAATTCATCGGAAAAATTTTTCAGGATTTGTCGGCCTATTGACCTTTCGCCGGTTGCGAAGCCTGCACAGACACGCATAATGACGCACAATCCAGAATATATACCAGCGGATGCGCCGTGCCAGCATGGCACGCCGCTTCGGCTCTTTCTAGTTCTTCGCCTGTGGCGTCCTGTCAACGGGCGTTACGAAGGCAGGGCCTGTCGGCAGCATCCGGTGTCAGGCATGAGGTGGAACCATATGCGCGCGCAACGCGACTTTGCCGATGAATGGCTTCAGAATCTCTATCAATTCCGTAACCAGGGCATGCAGGTGACCGATGTCAATCCGGTATCGGCCCTTGCCGACCTCATTGGCGAGCAACTCTATGATGGCGAGGCGACAGCGACTGATCTGCGTCAGGTGCTTGATCTTCATGCCGCCGGATTGTGGCAGGAACGGGTGGCTGAGTTGCGCCGGCAGACAGGTCTCGACGCCGGCGCCCAAAACAAACTGCCAGACCTGTCCGAACATGATATTTCACGCCCGATCTATCGTGCCGTCTTTACCGCCCACCCGGTGTTTGCGCTTCGCCGCGAGACGTCCCGCACCCTGTGCGAGGCGGCCACGAAAGGCAGCGCCCAGATGCCGGAGGATGCCTTTGCACCGCGTGACCATGTCACGCTTGACGACGAACATGCCGAGGCGATGCAGGCGGTGGGCAATGCCCGTGCTGCCGTCAATGACATCAATGCCGATATTCTGCGCCAGCGGCGGGCCACGCACTCGAACATATGGCGGGACAGCCTGCCGGGCCTGATTGGCGTCTCAACCTGGGTCGGGTATGATCTTGACGGTCGTTCCGATATCAGCTGGATTGACAGCTTCTGCCTGCGGCTTCGTGAAAAGGCGATGGCACTGGAGGGCTATCGCGCCACCATCGAATCTCTTGGCCTGCCGGCGCTTGACGACATTGCCGCGTCCGTTGCGGCAGAACAGGGCCATGTCAACGCAGCCTTGGCCGGCTTTGAGCAGCCTGGCGAGAGGGATTTCACCGCGATCATTAACAATCTGACAGAAGCGGCAGACCGTCTCGTCTCCAGCCGGACACTGTCGCGTGACCTGCATGACGTTGCGCGCGATCTGGATGATGATGCAGCGCTTGCCGTGATGGTTCTTGCCGCCGATATCGCCACGCATGGCTTTGGCATGGGCGAGGTGCATCTGCGTATCAACGCCGCGCAGATCCGCAACGCCATGCGGCCTGTCGACGGGCGGACCGTCTCGGTGAGTGACGGTGCGATGTCATCGCGCATGCTGATTGAAAGGCTGGCCAACCGCATCCGCACGGAATCACCCTGGCAGATCAATTTCAGCAATCTCGACGCCGAGACGGCGACCGCGCGGCGGCAATTGATGCTGGCTACACAGATCCTGAAGCACATCGACTCCGATCAGCCGATCCGCCTGTTGATCGCTGAATGCGAGCGCCCCATCACGATCATGTCGGCCCTCTATCTGGCGCATAAGTTCGATATTGCCGA
>RFZL01000073.1 GCA_009920665.1 Alphaproteobacteria bacterium
GTAGCTCAACTGGATAGAGCAGCTGACTTCTAATCAGCAGGTTGGGGGTTCGAGTCCTCCCGGAATCGCCATCCCCCTATGTCCAGCAGCTGATTTCTTCCAGCCGGTCAGGTTGCCTGGTCGATGAAGTCGTCTGCAACAAACTCATGAACTATGACCCCTCGTGAGCCTACAACCTTTGTGGTAAGGCCTTCCACGGCAGGCAAGTAATGCGTCTTAAGTAATGCCTGACAGGCTATATAGGCCTCTTGGTCTCGATATTCGAATACAATACCCACCCGATAGGACTGCTCTTTGTTCCAGATCTGGGTAACCGCCCGGCGAAGCATTCCGGCATCGGTGAACAATTTTATCACTTCAGGTGAGAATGCCTTTTCCTGGCGCAGTAAATAGAGTTCCAACTGTTCCTTGGTGGCAAAATCGCGTGTCGAGTAGTTTATCATCGTGGTGTTTGTCATTAGACCACTCCAGATTTCGAAAATCAGCCTGCGATCGAATTTCGCGCTCTCGGGTTAGGAATAATCGTCCATCACTTCACCGCGATGCGGCGTGATTGTGACGCCTTCAAAGAGGTGCCCGTATTTCTCGGCGAATTCCTCTCCTGTTTCCTGCCAGATCTTGTCGCAGGCCTCATAGGCAGCCATGTCGCGATATTCGAGCCAGTTCGCGATGATGAATTTGCCTTCCGGCAGAAACAGACGGCTTGAATGAAAACTCGTCATGCCAAGCGGCCGCAATTTATCTGCAAGCGGTCCCATTTCCTGCTGGAATGCTTCCCGCGCCTGCTGCATCGACGCTTCATCGGGATATTCAACGGTGGTAAAGCTGATGACGGTATCTGGCATTCAGAATTCTCCCTTGTAAAATCATGATGTTATGGCCGGCGTGACCCGGGCGTTTGATTGCCGTCTGGTCTGGTCTGCCGTCGGTTGGCGGCGAACCCGTTACCCGAAATCAGCCTGAAGCATTGGTGCGTGATTGCAAGGTACAAAACATGACAAAATGTCCGGTCAGCCTGTGAACAGGTTTCCCATCCCTTGCATGAAAGCCTATCATACGGACACGTGAACATGTTGATGAGCACCGGATAAAAGGATCTGTTGTGGATATTCTGCCTGTTGATCATGCCGGGGCCAGCCTTGTCGGGCGCGTTTGGAACCCGGCTGCCTCTGGACCATGCCTTGTCACGGTCAGTGACGGGGTGGTGTATGATATCACCACATCCCGCGCCCCCACGATGCGCGATCTGCTGGAACAGGACGATCCGGCGGGGTATGCGCAGGATCATCGCGGCACGGCGCTTGGTGATATCGATGACATTGCGGCGAACAGCCACGACCATCGCGGTGATTCCGGCAGGGTGCATTTCCTGGCCCCCTGTGATCTGCAGGCGGTGAAAGCCTGCGGCGTGACATTCGCGCAGTCAATGGTCGAACGGGTTATCGAGGAAAAGGCCAAGGGCGATGCCTCACGGGCCGAGGCAATTCGCCAGCACTGTCTCGACCTCATCGGCACCAGCCTGACCGAGGTGAAGGCCGGATCCAGTGAGGCGGAGGCGGTCAAGCAGGCTCTGATCGGGATGGATATGTGGTCACCCTATCTGGAGGTAGGGATCGGCCCGGATGCCGAGGTCTTTACCAAGGCACAGCCAATGTCCCCGGTTGGCTGGGGAGCCGAGGTGGGGCTGCATCCCGTATCCGAATGGAACAATCCGGAACCCGAGATCGTTCTGGCGGTGAACAGCCGCGGCATCGTGAAAGGCGTGACGCTTGGCAATGATGTCAATCTGCGTGATGTCGAGGGGCGCTCGGCACTGCTGCTTGGCAAGGCGAAGGACAACAACGCATCCTGCGCGCTCGGCCCGTTCATCCGCCTGTTTGACGATACCTACGGAATCGACGACGCCCGCGAGGCCGAACTGACGCTGGATGTCACCGGCGAGGACGGGTTCGAGCTCCGGGGGTCCAGCTCGATGACGCAGATCAGCCGCGACCCGCTCGATCTTGTCGCCCAGACATGTGGCGCGCATCACCAATATCCGGACGGATTCTGCCTGTTCCTTGGCACCATGTTCGCCCCGGTGCAGGACCGCCGCGCCCCCGGCGCCGGCTTCACCCACGAGATCGGCGATATGGTGCGGATCCATGAAGCGCGGCTTGGCAGCCTGTTGAACAGGGTCAATCTGTCCCCCGCATGCCCGCCCTGGACTTTCGGTGCGGCAGCGCTGATGCGCAATCTGGCCGAGCGGGGCCTGATCTAGCCTCCGGGTATTCGCTTGCCTACCACCGATGATTTTGACAATGTCTGGCGCACACTATATATTGTGGTATACGCATGTGCGTATACTAGTATTAGCCAAGTAAGGTCGGAGTTCGCCACCAGCCTCCGTCAAAAAAAGGCAGAGGAATGAAGCAAAGATATTTCAAGGACGCCGTCCGTCTCGGTGCCTTTTCCCACTATGAACGCAAGTCCCGTTCCGCATCCGCATTGCGCGAGCTATGGTGGCTGTTGCCGATGGTCGTCGGCGTTGGCATCGCAACCTATATGTTCTGACGGGCATAATCTGGTGGGCCGGGTTCCGGTTCTTCATCGTTCCGGCGCGCTGTCACTCTCACAACTGCGCTGATGGCATGAAATTTGCTGACATCCCCGCATGATCAGCGCAAGATGTTTTTTCAGTTCCCCTTACTTGTCGGCAGGATTCGGCCTGCTGGCACTGATTTGCCTGCCGTTTCCGCTGGAAGCGCAGACTGGCAAGAGTCTGACATCCTTTGACAATATTTGTCTTGCCGAAGCCAGGCGTGCAGAGGTGAAACACGGCATTCCAAAAGGCCTGATGCAGTCCATCACCCGTGTGGAGTCCGGTCGCAAAATGGTCACTGGCGAGTATCTGCCCTGGGCCTGGACCCTGAATGACCGTGGCGAGGGGCTGTTCTTTGACGATCGTGAGGCGGCGCTCGCCTATCTTCGTGACGCTGTCGCCACGCCCGGTCACAGTGTCGATGTCGGCTGCATGCAGGTGAACACCAAATGGCATGGTGACGGGTTTCCTGACATCGCCGACATGCTCGATCCGGTTCACAATGCCAGCTATGCCGCCGGGTTCCTGCTCGACCTTCACGCCGCGCACCAGAGCTGGGATGAGGCGGTGAAGCATTATCATTCAGCCGAGCCGCGCAAGAATGTCGTCTACCACCGACGGGTTCTCGCCGAACTCGAACGTTTCATGGCGGATGCCGGACCGGTGCCCAACGCGCCGGAACATGATACTTCGGAAAATGACGCTCCGGATATCGTCGCGCTTGAAAATGATGTGGTGGATATGGCGGCGGACGGTCAGGCCGATAACCCCATGATGTCGACGCCCGAGCTTGGCAGCGCCGAAATGGCGCTGATCACGCGGACACCGGCATCAAAGCTGGCCCCAAGCCCGGCGTCAATCCCTCCCTCGATCTCAACCCCGACACCAGGCTTGAACCCGGAAATAGCGCCGCCCCTGCAGGGTGCGGTCCCGGCACAACCCGATCTGGCCGGCCCGGTCGTCATTCCGCCGGTTCGAACGTCTCAAGAGCCTGCCACGCCGCGGACCGACCCGCCAGCGCCCACTGCCGCCGATGATCCTCTGCTGGTAAAACAGCCGAACCTCGCCCCGCACCGCAGCCGGGTGGAACATTTCCGGCGGCTTCTTGCACAGCAGGCAGGCTAGCCTGTCGCATTCGGATGCATGATCAGGGGACATGGCACCGGGACGTTTCTTCTCCTGACGGGAAATAGCGCCGCACCCCGATTGTCGCTCCTGACCAGCATTGCTATGACTGCGGTCGTGCTTTTGGTGCCAGTCCCCTTTACCAGTCTCCTTTGCCAGTCCCCTTTGCCAGTGCTGCTCGCCATGTTGTCGCTTGTCACGCATCCCGCCTATGACATTCCGCTGCCCGACGGGCACAGATTTCCTTCGACGAAATTCTCGCGGTTGATGGCGCGACTGGAGGATGACGGCATCACATCTGCCTTCAACAGCCTGCAACCCGCCCCGGCAGGGCGCACCGATCTGTGGCGTACACAATGCGCCGACTATGTTGATGCCGTCGCCGCCGGAACGCTGGACAGCGAGGCCCTCCGTGTGCTGGGGCTGACCTGGAGCCAGGTTCTTGCCAACCGGTCTTTCCTTGCTGTCAACGGGACGCTGCTTGCCGCCAGGCAGGCGCTGCGCCACGGGCTGGCCTGCCACGCCGCCGGCGGTACGCATCATGCACATCATGGTTATGGCGCCGGCTATTGCGTCTTCAACGATCTTGCCTACAGCGCGGTCCAGCTGGCCGATGAAGGGGCGGTCAGACGCGTGCTGATCCTTGACTGTGATGTGCATCAGGGTGACGGCACGGCGCGAATTCTCGCCGGCCGGCCCGATCTGTTCACCTGTTCGCTGCATTGCCAGGCCAACTACCCGGCCCGCAAGGCGGAAAGCGATCTGGATGTTGAGATCGACCGCCACGCCGATGACGCAACCTATCTGGGCATTCTGGACGATACGCTGCACCGTCTGCAGGCGATGATCATCCCGGATCTGGTTATTTATGATGCCGGCGTCGATATTCATGAAGGGGACAGGCTGGGGCTGCTGTCAGTCAGTTATGACGGCATCCGCCAGCGCGACGCCATGGTGCTGCGGCATTTCCGGTCGCGCGGCATTCCGGTGGCGACGGTGATTGGCGGCGGCTACGGCACCGACCTTGACGAGGTGGCGTATCGGCATTCGCTGGTCTTTCACGCCGCCGCGGCGGAACATGCCGCCGGATGAGGGGGGTGTGAGGGGAGATGAGGGGCATTTTACCCGCTGACGACGTCATTCTCATAGCTGCGGATGGCGGCGGCGATGGTCGCGATATCCTCCGGCTCGATGCCAAGTTCGGTGGCGGCGGCGGCGATATGGCCCATCACCAGTTCGAAATGCGCCTTCGAGATCCGGTAATCGGCATGCGCCTCTCGCAGATCGCGGCCGCGATACATGTCGGGGCCGCCGGCCAGCATGCTGAGGAAATCGGCGACATGTTCACGCAGCCGGTCGATATCGACGCCATCAAAGAAAGCGACCAGCTCGGGATCGTCAAGCACCCGGTCATACAGGCATTCCGCCATGCCCGATGTCACGCGGCTGCCATATTTCACATAGAGCGTTTGTTTCATCCCGGCCCCATTCGTCGCATATGGTTCGTCGCCTATAATTTTTCGTATATAATTCGACATATGCAGCTCATTGCACACAGATAATCATATATCGGTCAATATAACATGGGTAATTTTGCCCCAATTGACGAATCAGGGCCAGCACTGATGAAGTGAAGCCGCCACCGGTCGGTCCGCCGGGTCAGATGCCCAGTGTCTGGTAACTCTGGGCAATGCGCCGCACGGCCACCATCATCGCGGCGGTTCGCAGGTCTGTCGCCAGTTTCTCGCTATTCCAGACCTTGCTGATCACCTCATAGGTGTTGCGCATCGTGTCCTCGAGGCCCGAGCGAACAAGGTCGATCTCGGTGCCGCCCTCGACCGCGCGGGCCGCGATATCATGCGGGAATTGTTTGCCAAGCATGCTCTCGATGCCGTCGATCAGCGCGTTGAATCTTGCCTCCTCGGCGCGGCGCTGCAGCCTGCCAAACCGGATCCGGCTGAGATTCTTGATCCATTCGAAATAGCTGACGGTCACGCCACCGGCATTGGCATAGAGATCGGGAATGATCACCACCCCGCGCTCGCGCAGGATCACATCTGCCTCTGCCGAAACCGGGCCGTTGGCCGCCTCGATGATCAGCGGTGTCTTGATATTGGGGGCGTTGTCCTCGGTGATCACGAGTTCCATCGCCGCCGGAATCAGGATGTCGGCATCGGCCTCCAGCATTTCCATGCCGCTGTTCACATAGCCCGGAAACCCTTTCGTGCCACCGGTTTCCATGATGTGGGTGCGCAGTGCGGCAATGTCGATTCCGGTTTCATCGACGACCGCCCCGTCGCGTTCCAGAACATGCGTGACCAGCGCTTCGTCCTCGGTCGACAGGAACAGCGCCGCATGATAGCCGACATTGCCAAGTCCCTGGACAATCACCCGCTTGCCCCTCAGGCCGGGGGTCAGGCCGGTCCTGGCGACATCGCGCGGATGATCGAAAAAGGCGCGCAGCGCATATTCGACGCCGCGCCCTGTGGCCTCGGTGCGGCCGGCGATGCCGCCCTTGCTGACCGGCTTGCCGGTGACGCAGGCCCAGGCATTCAGCTCGGCCGGGTTCAGGCGCTTGTATTCATCAGCCATCCAGGCCATCTCGCGCTCGCCGGTGCCGACATCGGGGGCCGGTACATTCTGCGACGGGTGAATCAGGTCGCGTTTGGCCAGTTCCTGGGTGAAGCGGCGGGTAATGCGCTCCAGTTCCGGCTCGCTCCATTCTCGCGGGTCGATGATCAGGCCGCCTTTCGAGCCGCCAAAGGGAACCTCGACGAGCGAGCATTTGTAACTCATCAGCGCGGCAAGCGCCTCGACCTCGTCCTGGTTCACATCCGGCGCGAAACGAATGCCGCCTTTCACGGGTTCGAAATGTTCGGAATGAACCGAGCGGTATCCGGTGAAGGTGAACAGGATCTTGGTGGCGAGATCCTCGCCAAGCTGGTCGTCTTCATAGGTCGCGTTAAGGCATCTCACCGCGTTCTGGAAATTCGATTCAATCGATTTAAGAAAGGCGTCACCGGCCATCTGTTTCCCCTCCAGATGATAATCTGACTCATCAAGCCACAGTAATTTCCATCAAACAGCAGAAAAAGACTTTGAGGCAAGTCAGGGCTTCCTTTACACGCCGTCAAACATACACACCGGCATTTATGATCTGGTCAGATATCCATTTGCTAATTTGAAAAAAGATGGCTGAATCGAGAAATAGCTGGCTTATGACAGCGATTCTCATTAACCTCTCGACGCGTTTGCTTTGCAACGCAAAGGGATGAATCATAAACACTGCACACACCGGCATGGTGTTGCGACAACCAACTTCCCAATTCGTATTATACCCCGTCATTTCCGTGTAATCAGCGGGATGGCACAATAAGGAGTAATCCTATGCAGCAATCTGGAGTAATTGTTGGCGTGATTGCGCTCGTCGTTGGCGGTGCAATCGGCTTTTCCGTTGGCAGCGGTCAAAAGGAAACCGTTGAAGTAGAGAAAATCGTAGAGGTCGAAAAGGCCGCCGTCTCGACTCTTTCCCAAGTCAAGGAGAAGGGTTATATCCAGTGTGGCGTATCGCAGGGCCTTCCGGGCTTCTCGAATGCGGATGACGCCGGTAACTGGACCGGGCTCGACGTGGATCTTTGTCGCGGTGTTGCGGCCGCTGTCTTTGGTGATGCCAAGGCTGTCAAGTTCACCCCGCTTTCCGCCAAGCAGCGTTTCACAGCGCTGGCATCGGGCGAGATCGACATCCTGTCGCGCAACACGACCTGGACAATGACCCG
>RFZL01000074.1 GCA_009920665.1 Alphaproteobacteria bacterium
CGCGGGTAGTAGCCATGCGCGTAGGACGGATGCGCGCCGCCCGGCACATGCACGACAGCATCCACTGTCCAGTGCGGCAGCACCAGCGCGTTCGGGTGCGACTCGAAACTGTCCACAATTTCCTCGACCGTCACCACCGCAGCCTTGGCGGCCAGAACCGCCTCTTTCTGCACACCGACAATGCCCTCGATCAGGACATTGCCCCTGCGGTCCGCCTTGAGCGCGTGGATGAAGGTCACATCAGGGTTGATCGCCGGCACGGCGGCCAGCGTCTGGCCGGTGAACGGGCAGGTAATCTCCCTGATCTCGGGATTCACTATTGGCAGTTCGGCACCGACATAGCCGCGCAGCACGGCAAAGGGCAGTTTCGAGGCACCGGCCTCATAGGCATGTGCCAGCGCGGCATGCGAATGCTCGACAATCTCGATCCGGTGCGGCCATCCATTCTCCAGCGAATCACGAAGCCGTCGCAGCAACCCGACGCCGGGGTTGCCGGCATAGGAAAAAATCAGCTTTGCCACACAGCCCATGCCGATCATCTGGTCATAGATTACATCCGGGGTCATCCGCACGACGGTCAAGTCGCGCCGCTGCTGCCGGATCACCTCATGCGCGGCGGCATAGGGCATCAGGTGGGTGAAGCCTTCAAAGGCCGCCATCATGCCATCCGACAGATGCGTGGCGACCGCGTCCCTGAGCGACATGAACTCTGCCATGATGTCCGCAACCCTGAATTGACCCACACGTGCCCGATATCACGGGCCATTGCGCGGATCATACCCCCCCGCCGCAACAAGTCAAAACAGGACAGGCCACAACAGCTGCAATGCTCACCCGCCGAACAGCACCATATGCATCACTCGCCCGGGCCAGAAAGTGAAGGCCCCGGTCAGCACCAGCGCCAGCCAGAACAGCAGGATCATGACCCGCCGGTGCCCGGCGATATCGCGGCGGCGCGCCCGCGAAATCGCAACCCACAGGCTGGCAAGCGTCAACAGCGACAATATATGGATCGGGCTGAACGGCCCGACCATCCTGAGTTCATGGATGAACAGGCCGGAAATGGCGACGCCGGCCATCAACGCCACCCACAGATAGCCAAGCCGGCGATGCAGCCGCCCGCCCTTCGGCCGCCAAAGCTGTACCGCGCCAAGCCCGGCCGCGGCAAAGGCTGCAAGGGCATGAAGGGGAATCGGCGCGGCGGCGTCCAACAGGGGGGCTGGATTGATCATGATGACCTGTCAGGGGTGAAGGTTCCGCCAGACAATAGGATGTGCTTACCATTTTTTTCAAGGATGCTATCCTGCCCGGTGACAAGACAAGCCGTGACAAGACAAGCCGTGACAACAATTCGACAAGAGAATGCGCCGTGACCTCTCCCGACGCCATCGAGACCTATTACCGGGGACAGGGCCTTGCCGAGCGGATCTTCACCGCGCTGACCGATGAAGGTCATGATATCAGCCGGCTGACGCCCGAAATCCTGGCTCCCTATGATGAATTCCATGTCGGCGGCATGGCGGCAACGCAGCGGGTGGCGGGACGGCTGCACCTCAGCCCGTCACACCGCGTTCTGGATATCGGCTGCGGCGCCGGCGGGCCGGCGCGCGCCATCGCGGCGGCGCATCAATGCCATGTCACCGGCATCGACCTAACCGCCGATTTCATCACCACCGGCACTCGGCTGAACGCCGCCTGCGGGCTGCAGACGCTGGTCAGCCTGCACCATGGTAGCGCCCTCGACATGCCGTTCGGCAGCGCCGGCTTCGACCGTGCGATGATGCTTCATGTCGGCATGAATATCGCCGACAAATCAACCCTGATGGCCGAGGTGGCACGGGTTCTGGTGCCGGGCGGCCTGTTCTGCGCCTATGACGTGATGCGTGTCGGTGATGGCGAGATCAGCTTCCCGCTTCCCTGGGCCCCGGACGCCTCGGTCAGTGCGGTGGAGACGCCTGACACCTATATCACTGCCGCTGAGAATGCCGGTTTCGAATTGCTGTCTCGGCATGATGGCACCGACGCCGCAGGGGCCTTCATCACGCATGTGATTGCGACGAAACCGGCGCCAACGCCCGGCCAGCCACCTGACCGGTTCCGCAATCTGGCGGTGCATATCGAGTCCGGCATTCTGGCGCCAACCGAACTTGTCCTCAGAAAGGCCGGGTGATGACCGACACGCACCCACGAAAAATCGCCATCATCGGCACCGGTTCCATGGGATCGATTTATGCCGTCATGATGGCCGAGGCCGGCCATGAGGTCTGGGCCATTGACAGCTGGGCCGACCATGTCGATGCCATCAACGCCAACGGGCTACGGCTTGAAGGCGTCAGCGGCGACCGAAGCGTGACCGTGGTCCACGCCGCCACCGATCTGGCGGCCGCCGGGCCGTGCGATCTCTATGTAATTGCAACAAAGGCCGGCAGCGTTGGCGAGGCGGCGCGCGCCGTGGCCGCGGTGATGCGCTCTGATTCGCTGGTGCTAACAATCCAGAACGGGCTTGGCGCCGCCGAGAGGATCGCCGCGCATATGCCGTTGGACAATGTGCTGCTTGGTGTCGCCGACGGGTTTGGCGCTTCGATGAAGGGACCGGGCCACGCCCATCACAACGCCATGCGAATGATCCGGCTTGGCGAGGTCGATGGCGGCATGACCGACCGGCTCCGCGATCTTGAAACGCTGTGGCAGCAGGCCGGGTTCACCGCCCGCGCCTTTGCCGACATCACGCAGCTGATCTGGGAGAAATTTGTCTGCAACGTAACGCTCAGTGCACCCTGTACCGCCTTTGACTGCAATATCGGGGCGCTGATGGCGAATGATGAAGCCTGGATGGTGGCGCTTGGCTGCGCGCGCGAGGCCTATCAATGCGGTCTTGCCGAAGGGGTCAATTTCTCGTTCGACGATGTCGAGGCCTATGTCACCGAGTTCGCCTCGCTGATGCCGGATGCCAGCCCGTCACTGCGGCTGGATCATATTGCCGGACGCGCCTCGGAGATCGACGCCATCAACGGCATGGTGCCGGTGATCGGCGCACGGCACGGGATCGGCACCCCTTTCAACGAGACCCTCAGCGCCATCGTGCGGGCGCGCGAGGTGGCGTTCACAGGCGGGTCAGACTGAAAAACGTTCGGCGCGAAACGGCGTGGTGTCGAGGGGCGGCGAGGTGCCGTCCACCATCGCGGTGATGGCAAGCGCCGAGCCAGGCGCCATCGACAGGCCAACATGCTGGTGTCCGAAATTGAACCACAAGCCGCGATGCCGCGGGGCCGGGCCAATCACCGGCAGCGAATCAACCATTGTTGGGCGCCGCCCCATCCAGGGTTCGGTTTCAAGCTCCGCCTTCATGTCATGCGCCTCGCGGGCCATCGCAACCGATGTCCTGATCTGCTTGTAATCGGGCGGGGCGTCACGATCCGTCAGCTCGACCCCGCTTGTAATCCGCACCCCCTGCTGCATCGGGGCGATGACAAACCCGCCATCCATGTCGTTCACGGCGCGATTCAGCTGCGGGCCATCGGCCGGGGCAAGATGGAGATGATAGCCGCGCTCCCATCCAAGCGGCAGGTCATAGCCGAGCCAGCGGGCAATCTCGGCCGTCCAGGCGCCGGCGGCAAGCACCACGCCGTCTCCGTTCAAAACACTGTCATCAGCCCCGGCAAATCTGACCTCCCAACCATTGCCATGCTGGCGAAGGCTGGTGACGCTGCCCTCGACCACTATACCGCCGGCGGCGGTGAAAAGCGCCAGATAGGCATCGGTCAGGGCTGCCGGGTTGGACACCCCGCAGGTGTCATCGAATAGAACCGCCTTTTCATAGATCGGTTTCAGGCCGGGTTCGATCTGCCGCAGCTGCTCGCGATCAAAGACCGTGTAGCGCACCCCGACCTCGTCATAGAGTGCCAGTTCGGCGGCATAGGCAGCGAAGGAGGCTTCGCTGCGAAACACCTTCATCCAGCCGCCATGGCGAAGCAGGTCCTGAACCCCCGCCTCGGCAATCCAGTCCTTGTGCTGGGCAAGCGAGAGAACCTGCAATTCACGCAGCGCGCGAGCGGCGGCGCGCCAGTGCCGCGGCGTGCAATGGGAGAGGAAACGCAGCATCCAGCCAAGCCGTTTCACAACGAAAAGCGGTGAATAGCGAAGTCCGTTCGAGCGTCCGAGAAGAAGTTTCGGCAACGCCTTCAGCAGGCCCGGGCTGTTCAGCACCGCCACCGAGGATTCGGACAGCACACCGGCATTGCCATAGGAGGTCTCGCGCCCCGGCGTGCCGCGGTCGATCAGGCTGACCCGGTAACCGGCACGTTGCAGCGCCAGCGCGTTGCACAGCCCGACGATACCGCCGCCAACAACGAGCATCGTCTGTATCTTCCGGTCTGCCACCTTCTGTCCCGGCCCCCGCCCCGTCAGACCCGCGCGATGTTGCCGCCGGCCTCGGCCCAGGCCACAAAACCGCCCGGAATATGGGCGCAACTCTCGACCCCGTCATGGCTGGCGATATCGACCGCCATGGCGGATCGTTCACCGACAGCGCAATAGAACACGACCTTTCTGTCGCCAGCCTGCTTCAACATCGCAAGATGCTGGTCAAGGCGGCTATAGGGAGCATGCACCGATCCGGGGATCACACCGGACTTCACCCGCTCGGCCTCCTCGCGCAGATCGACCAGCAGCATGCCTTCGGCATTGTCCATGATGATCGATTCCGAGGTCACCGTCGCCACCTCGCGCTGGCGGTCGAGATTGATCCCCATGCGGATATTTTCCGGCACCGCGACATCCATCATCTTCGGGTTTGGCAGGTTCAGATTCGCCATCAGTTCGATATATTCGGCGCGCGAGCCGACCTGGAGGCGCGGATTGAACGCCCGCTCCTCGCCGATGCTGGACACCATGTCGCCCTTATAGTCATGCGCCGGATAGACGAGCGTGCTGTCGGGAAGCTTCAGCAGATTGCCGAACAGCGAATCATACTGGTCGCCGGCATCACCATTCTGGAAATCGGTGCGGCCGGTGCCCCGGATCAGCAGCGTGTCACCGGTGAACACCCGGTCATCCATGCGGAAACAATAGCTGTCATCAGTGTGGCCCGGCGTATGCATCGCCGTCATCGCCAGCCCCTCGATTGTCACTTTCTCGCCATCGGCAACCCGCATCGACACGACATCGACTGGCGACTGTTCGCCCATCACCGTGACACAGTTCGTACGGTCGCGAAGCGCGCCCATGGCGGTGATATGGTCGGCATGGACATGCGTGTCCACAACCTTGACCAGCTTCAGGTCAAGCTCCTCGAGAAGCTTGATATAGCGATCCGTCTTCTCGAACACCGGATCGATCAGCAACGCCTCACCGCCAACACGGCTTGCCATCAGATATGTGTAGGTCGATGAGACCGAATCAAACAATTGCCTGAAAATCATGACACTCCCCTTCTGTTACTCTGAAATTGCAGAATTTTGCCCGGCAAGGCAACAGCCCAGACCGATCAGCCATATCCCAGCATGAAATTGAACACCACCAGCATCGCGCCGCCAAAAAGCGAATAGAGAAAGCCGCTCAGCATATTGTCACCGAGGACAAGCTGGCGCGTCGGCACCCGGTAGAGACCACCACATGACAGCACCGACAGCGAGGCCACCGAACTCATCGTCCCGGCGCCCCAGCCGATCAGATGCGCCTGCACAAGAAGCGCCGGATGCACATCCGCCCCGCCGCCGCTGAAAGTGGCGAGCAGTGCCGTGCTGGTGATCACCGGGTGAATGCCGACAACCGACAACTTCATCATCGCCAGCGGTGTCACCATCAGCGCCACCCAGCCCGGAATCTGCCCCTGCCAGATATTCGCGACAAGACCGGCCAGGCTGTCATTCTGCGTGGCAAAGAAGGCGACAAGCATGGCCGCCGTGATCACCACCAGATCATCCGCCGTACTGTGCATCGCCTCACGGGTCTGGCCGAGAATCTCCGCCGCCTTGTCGCGATGTCGGAACAGCTGCACCAGCACCAGCAGGGGCATCACGACAACAACCGCCGACAGCGCGGTCAGACCGAAGGCCAGCGCGACGAGAAGCACCGTCATCAGCACGATGACAAGCCGCCATGCCACCGGCCGCAGGCAGTCCAGTGACATCCGCAGACGCGCCAGCGAGAAATCACGATTCAGCCCGACAAGGCTGGCGCTGGTAAAGACCAGCGCCGACAGCACCCCGATGGCGATCGCCATCCAGGCATATATCGGCGCAACGAAATTCTGCCCGATCGCGAAGGCGACGAAGAAGGGCGACCATGCCGAGGATGACACCATACCGCGAATCACCGCCTCGGCGGCGGCGCGGCGGCGCGGCTGGGCCGCATCTTCGGGCAGGGCCGCTGACAGCAGCGCAAAAGCGCCGGTATTAATGATGCCGCCAAAGACATGCGCCGCCAGCTGCTGGCCACCGGCCGAGACGCTGGCCGGCAGCGCGCCAAGTCGGCGCTGGGTGGCATGAACCGACGGCATCGTCATCGCCGTCGCCCTGACAAGCGCCATCGTCGGCAGCAGGGCGGCGAAAATCAGGACCCGTCTGCCACCTGAAAGCATGTCGGCAAAACCTGGCAATTCATCGAGAAGCAACCAGGTGACCGCCGCCAGAACGGCAAGGATCACCAGACTGTCCCAGCGCAATCGCGCCATCGTCAGCAGAATGAACAGGCCAAAGGCCAGCGCGCCGATGCTGGCGACAAGACCATCAGGTCGCGCGGTCACAATGGCGCCGACAGCCGCCACCCAGGCGATTGTGAGACAGGCAAGGCGCGCCTGTCGCAGCGCGTTCGTCAGGAATGTCAGGCTGGATCTTGCGATCATTGGGGCTTCCGCGGATGGCGATGCCCGAGTATGACAGGTTTGACGGCCCGGCCAAGAGTTGAATGTCGGGATGAAATCGCCGGAAAGTCGCCGTAATGGCAATCACCTCGGTAATGCCGTCACCTGTCAGACCAGACAGCGAATTCATGTCCCGCCGGTTCGGTGAAATGGAACCGGCGCCCGCCCGGAAACGGGAAGACCGGTTTGACGATGACCGCACCATGCTGTCTGACCAGCCGTTCGCTCGCTGCCAGATCGAGGCTGTAAAAGACAATCAGCGCGCCACCGGAACCGGCGCGGCTTGCCAGATCGGCAGGATAGATCCCGCCATCAAGCCCGGCCCCGTGAAAGGCAAGATAGGAACCATACTCCTCGAACTGCCAACCGAAGGCGGCGGAAAAAAAGGCCCGCGTCGCCGCCATATCCGCCGAGGCAAACTCGACATAATTGATCTTGTGATGGGCGAGCCTGTGATCGCTGACGGTATTCTGATGAGTTGACATGGCGCTCATTGCCTTCTGCTTCGCTGCTGCCGGGCCATCCGCTGCAGCCACGTGCTGGGCCGGCGGGTGCTGGGCCGGCGGGTGCTGGGCCGG
>RFZL01000075.1 GCA_009920665.1 Alphaproteobacteria bacterium
CAACACCCTTGCTGAAGACCCCGGCCGTACTGAAAAACATTGCCGAAACAACAACCAGCCAGATGCCGAAGACCCGTTCGCCCGATGTCACGGGCCGCAACGCTGCTCGTCTGTTCATAACTGTGTCTCCATATCGAACAAATCATGAACAGGCTAGAGATGATCGGTGAACATTCAGTTATCACACTGTCGCATTGCCGTGAGCGCATAGTTCTTAAAGGTCAGTCGGGCGGTTCACCTAAATCACCGCGACCGTCGCATCGCACCAATGTTCCTGAAGGTTGGCGGATTTGTCCTCACCAGCCGGGCCGGCGCGGTCGATGATCAGGAAATCCTGCTCCGGTTGCAGCACCAGAAGCGGGTGATGCCAGACATTGCGGGCATAGCTGACACCGACATCGCCGGGCGCGCGAAAGCAGCGCAGCGCGTATAAATCGGGCGCGCTGTCATCGGCATTTGTCGGCGCCACCACGACCAACCAGTCATGTGCCGCCAGCGGCATGAAGGCCTGCGAGCCGAGCGGATGGCGTTCCATCATCCTGATGGCGATCGGGTCGGGCCGGCGGGTGCCACGGAAGATCGACAGGATCGCCCGTCCATTACCGGCCCCACCATCAGCTTCCACATCGACCCCGGCCAGCGCGTGAAACCGCGTTGTCGTGCCTTCATTGATCATGATCCGCTCGGCCCCGTCGGTCTGGATCACCTGGCCGAAGGGCGCGAAGGCGACAGCGCTCAACGGTTCAACATGCAGCAGACGCGGCGCGCTCGTGACCCCGCTCATGACGCCGCCCCACCAGATGGCCCAACCATAGGTCCATCAAGAGGGTGAGTCGCCCGCCAGTGCCGCGCGATATCGACCCGCCGCGCCAGCCAGACATGGTCATGGCGCTGGATATGGTCGAGGAACTTCACCAGCCCGGCGAATCGCGCCGGCCGCCCGATCAGCCGGCAATGCAGCCCGACCGACATCATCTTCGGGGCGCGCGCACCCTCGATATAGAGCGTATCAAAGGCGTCGATCAGATAGGCGGCGAACTGGTCACCGGTGTGAAAACCCTGCGCCGTCGCAAAGCGCATGTCGTTGGTGTCGAGCGTATAGGGCACGATCAGATGCGGTGTTTCGGTCTGCGTACTCCAGAATGGCAGATCGTCGGAATAATCATCGGCGTCATAGAGAAACCCGCCCTCGGCGGCGACAAGGCTGCGGGTGTTTTGCGAGGTCCGCCCGGTATACCAGCCAAGCGGTCTCTCGCCACAGATACGGGTATGAATCTCGATGGCGCGTTCGAGATGCGCCTGCTCCTCGGCCCGGGACATGCCGTGATAATTGATCCAGCGATAGCCATGCGAGGCGATCTCGTGCCCGTCCACCAGCGCCCGCTCGATCACCGCCGGATGGCGTTCCATCGCCATCGCGACCGCAAACAGCGTCAGCGGCACACCGCGGTCACGAAACAGGTCGAGAAGCCGCCAGACACCGGCCCGCGAGCCATATTCATAGATTGATTCCATCGACATGTGCCGGGCGCCCTCGAACGGCGCGGCGCCGATGATCTCGGACAGGAACATCTCCGAGGCGGCATCGCCATGAAGGATGGCGTTCTCCGCGCCTTCTTCATAATTCAGCACGAACTGCACGGCGATCCGTGCCTTGTCCGGCCAGCGTGGATGCGGTGGCGTGGCACCATAGCCAATCATGTCACGCGGATAGCTCATCCCGCATCTCCACCGCGTTTCAGCATCTGCCGCCATTTCGCCAGCATCGCGCGCTCCTCCGGCTCAATCCAGATGACGTTGCCCGGTGGCATGGCGTGCGAGGCGGCGGCCTGCCAGTAGATGGCATCGATCTGCGCCACGATCTCGGCCTCCGTTTCCAGCCTCACGCCCTTCGGGGCAAAGGCCATGCCATCCCATTGCGGCACGCCGGCATGGCAGATGGCACAGCGTTCGGTGACAAGCTCGACCGCCGCCAGATGCAATTCGGCGCCGGTGCCGTAATCCTGCCCGGCATAGGCGCTTTCATCATATTTCGGCGCACCGGCCTGCGACAGCAGGATCGCCGCCACCAGCAGCGCCGCCGCGACGCCCCAAATCCACCATGGTGCCGGATCGCCCTTGTGTTTGGTATTGAAGAAATGCCGGATCACCGCCCCCATCACCAGCACCAGCGCGAGGATCACCCAGGCATAGTCGGTCGCGAACACGGCCGGGTAATGGCCGCCGATCATCACGAAGACCACCGGCAGGGTCAGATAGTTGTTATGCAGCGAGCGCTGCTTGCCGCGCCGCCCATAGGCCGGGTCGGGCGTGTCGCCGGCGACCAGCGCCACGACCACCTTCCTCTGTCCGGGGATGATCACCATGGCGACATTCGCCACCATGATGGTGCCAATGCTGACCCCGATCTGCACGAAGGCGCCGCGCGCCGAGAACATCTCGGTATAGAGCCAGGCCAGCGCGACGATGAAGACGAACCCGGCCAGTGCCAGCAGCCGGTCATCACGGCCAAGCGGGCTGCGGCACATCAGATCATAGGCAACCCAGCTGGCGATGATGCCACCGACACTGAGCCCGACAGCCTGCCATGGCTGCAGATCGAGAATCTCGACATCGATCATATAAAGGCCGGCGCCGGCGTAATAGATGATGGTCAGTAGCGCGAAGCCGGACAGCCAGGTGGTGTAGGCCTCCCATTTGAACCAGGTCAGCTCGTCCGGCATCCGCGCCGGCGCGACCAGATATTTGACCATGTTGTAGAAGCCGCCGCCATGCACCTGCCAGGCCTGGCCATGCGCCTCGTCGGGAAGCTGCTTGCCGGGCTTCAGGCTGAGGTCGAGCGCGATGAAATAGAAGGATGAGCCGATCCAGGCAATGCCGGCCACGACATGCAACCAGCGCACCATGAATTCGGACCACATCCACAGATAGTCAATCATTGATCTTCCAGCCTTCGGTTTCGTGCTGTTCACTCTGCGGGGCAGTGTGCCAGCGTCAGTCGCATTCGTCCATTTCCTGCTGCCAGATAGCCACGCCGGCGACAATCGACAGCGCCACCCGTGCCGGATGCTTGCCGGTGATCGATGGCAGACCAACCGGACAGACAAGCCTGTCCAGAATATCCGGCGCGATGCCGGCCTTTGCCAGCCGCAAGCGGAACCGCGCCGCCTTTGTCGCCGAGCCGATGAGGCCAAGCCGCGCAAAGCCCGGCCCGGTCAGGATGCGGTGGCACAGCGCCTCGTCAAGCGCATGGTTATGCGTGATCACCAGATGGATGGCATCAACCGGCGCATGCGCTGCGATCACCGTCGGGTCGGACGCCACCACTCTTGTCACACCGCCCGGCATTTCCGGCGGAAAGCGCGACATCTCGATATCGACCCAGTGCAGATCAAGCTGCAACGCCGCCAGATGCGGCGCCAGCGCCCGCCCTATATGGCCGGCACCGTACAGAAAGACCGGTCGCCCCGGCTGTGCCACCGGCGCCACAAACGCTTCACCGTCACCTGTCAGCCCCACCACCGCATCGCCGGCATCGACAGGTGGCACGGCGCCGGCAAGCGGATGCGCCAGCCGCCGACAGCCGGCGAGGCTGGCAAGCGTCGCCGCCTCTTCCGCGCCGAACCGCTCCAGAAGCAGCTTCACATGACCGCCGCAGCATTGCCCCATATCGGGGCCGAGGGCCGCGCTGATCACCTGCCGCTGCCAGGGCCCGGCCGGCATGGCCAGCATCGCCCGCGCCTTCGCCATCACCTCGAACTCCAGCGACCCGCCGCCGATTGTCTGCCAGATATCGGTCGCGGTGATCAGCATCATCGCGCCAGCCTCACGCGGGGCCGAACCGCGAACACCGACAAGGCTGGCCCGCACAACGCCTCCATCGCGCGCAATCCGGTCGCGGGCCACGTCAATCCAGCTTCGCATCAGCTGTCCCCAAAGGTGATCCCCGCAGGGGCGATCCTCTCAAGAGACACTCCTTCAAGAGAAACTCCCGGGCCACCAAGCCGGCGCGCCGCAAGACAGAGCCGTTCCGGGGTGGCCGGCGCATCCAGCATCGGATAATCATCCCCGACCGATTCCAGCGCGTGCGAGAGCGCCATCAGAACCGAGATGGCCAGCATCAGGGGCGGCTCGCCGACGGCCTTGGATTTGTGAATCGTGTCCTCGGTATTCTCGCCATCATCAAACAGCGCCACATTGAAGACGGGCGGTCGGTCGGCACAGGCCGGGATCTTGTAGGTCGAGGGCGCATGGGTCCACAGATGCCCCGCCTCGTCCCAGACAAGTTCCTCGGTCGTCAGCCAGCCGGCCCCCTGGACAAAGCCGCCCTCGATCTGGCCGATATCGATGGCCGGGTTCAGCGAGCGCCCCACATCATGCAGGATGTCGGTACGAAGAATCCGGTTCTCGCCGGTCAGAAGGTCGGTCGCCACCTCGGTCACCGCCGCACCATAGGCATAGTAATAGAAGGGCCGGCCGCGGCTGCGCGTCTTGTCCCAATGAATCTTCGGCGTCGCGTAGAAACCGGTCGCCGACAGCGAGATACGGCCCAGATAACAGGCCTTCACCGCCTCGGCAAAGGACATCCGCGCGGCGCCGGCGCGAACCTGGCCGCTGGCGAAGGTCACCGACTCCGGCATGCATTGATGCTGTTCGGCGAGGAAATCCCGCATCCGCGATTTTATGGTGCGCGCTGCCGCCTGCGCCGCCATGCCATTGAGGTCGGTTCCCGATGACGCCGCCGTGGCCGAGGTATTGGGGACCTTGCCTGTATTGGTGGCAGTGATCTTGACTGCCCCGAAATCGATCTGGAACTCATGCGCGACGATCTGCGCGACCTTGGTGTTCAGCCCCTGGCCCATCTCGGTGCCACCATGGTTGAGATGCACCGACCCGTCGCTATAGACATGGACCAGCGCCCCGGCCTGGTTCAGGAAGGTGGTGTTGAAGGAGATGCCGAACTTCACCGGGGTCAGCGCGATACCACGCCGTATCATCCCGCCAGCGCTGTTGAACGCCTCGATCTCGGCGCGCCGCGCTTCATAGTCGGCATCGGCGGCAAGGCGCGGCACGATATCCTGAAGAACGCAATCCTCGACAATCTGACCATAGGGGGTGCGCCCCTTGGCGCCATTGGCGCTGAATTTATGCGGGTAGAAATTGCGTTGGCGAACGACCAGCGGGTCAAGCCCCAGATGATGCGCCACCTGGTCGATGACACGTTCGATCCCCACCATGCCCTGCGGCCCGCCAAAACCGCGGAAGGCGGTGTTCGACTGCGTGTGCGTACGGCATCGGTGCGAGATCACCCGCATATGCGGAATGTGATAGGCATTGTCGGCATGACACATGGCCCGCGCCGCGATCGCCTCCGACAGGTCCCATGACATGCCGCAGCGCAACGCCTGTTCGAACAGAACCGCCTGGATCCGCCCCTCGGAATCGAAGCCGACATCATAGTCGATCCTGAAATCATGCCGCTTGCCGGTCAGCATGAAATCATCATCACGGTCATAGACGGTCTTTGCCGGGCGGCCGGTCCGCCGCGCCGCCAGCGCCGCCAGCAGCGCCGGCAGACTGCCCTGGCTTTCCTTGCCGCCGAAGGCCCCGCCCATGCGCCGCGTCTCGACCGTCACCGCATGGTTCGGCACACCAAGACAGTCGGCCGCCTTGTGCTGGATTTCCGAGGGATGCTGGGTCGAGCAATGCAACGTCATGTCGCCATCCTCGCCCGGGATGGCCAGCGCCGCCTGCCCCTCGAGATAGAAATGCTCCTGCCCGCCAATCTCGATCCGTCCGGACAGCCGCAGCGGCGCGCCGGCAAGGGCGCTGTCCGGCGCGCCGGATTCCATCGTCACCGAAGGGCCGAGCCAGGAACCGGCACGCATCGCCTCCTCGATGGTCAGGACCGCCGGCAGTGGGTCATAGTCAATCTTCGCAAGTGGCAGCGCATCGCGCGCTGCCCGCATCGTCTCGGCGACGATGGCGAACACCGCCTGGCCAGCATAGCTCACCACATCCTCGGCAAGGATCGGATCATCGCCATGGACCGGACTGCAGTCATTGCGCCCCGGAATGTCGGCATGCGTCAACACCGCCACGACGCCATCCGCCGCCGCGACCGCCGACAAATCCATGCCAGTGATGCGCGCATGGGCATGCGGGCTCTGTCCGATCAGCACCACCAGCGTGTCATCGGGAACACGGATATCATCGACATAGACAGCCGTTCCTGACACATGCTTGTGGGCGCTGTCATGTTCGCGCGCCGTCCGGATATCGCCGGCGATGCCCTTGCCGGTCATCAGCCTGTCCCCGCCGGGGCAGCGCGCAGATCATCGGCCGACAGCCCGGCACCGGTCAGGCGCGGCACCGGTGCGCCGGTGACATCAAGCCCATATTTCAGCATCAGATTGGCCGCCACCTGAAGCCGGTAGTCAGCCGAGGCGCGCATGTCGCTGATCGGGGTGAAATCCGCGGCTAACGCCGCCCCCGCAGCTTCAAAGGCAGACATCTCAAGCGCCGCGCCAGTCAGCACCGCCTCGGCCGCCGCGGCCCGTTTCGGCGTTGCCGCCATGCCGCCAAACGCCAGTCGCGCCGAGGTGATGCGCCGGCCCGATACGGTCAGGCTGAAGGCCCCGAGAACAGCCGAGATATCCTGATCGAAACGTTTCGATATCTTGTAGGCGCGAAACAGCGGTGTCGGCGTCACCGGTACCAGAATGGCGGAGACGAATTCATCCGCCTCACGGTCCTGCCGGCCATAATCGATGAAGAAGGACTCCAGCGGCAGACGCCGGTTCGAGGCCGGCCCGGCAAGTTCGACCTCGGCCGCAAGCGCGATCAGCATCGGCGGCAGGTCGCCAATCGGCGATCCGTTGGCGACATTGCCGCAGACCGTGCCGCTGGCCCGCACCTGGGTCGACCCGAAACGCCGCATCACCTCACCAAGATCGGGGCGCCCGTCACCAAGCGTCGCCATCGCCGTCTCATGTGTCACCGCCGGCCCGATTCGCCAATGCGCGCCGGACCGCTCCACGCGGTCGAACCCCCTGACCCGTCCGGTCCAGATCATGTTCGGCAGGTTGCGATTCTGCTTTGTCACCCACAGGCCGACATCGGTCGCGCCGGACACGATCGTGGCATCGGGCGACTGCGCATAGCTCTGCGCAAACCCCTCAGGGCTTGTCGGGGCGGTAAAGCTGCGGTGCCCGTCACTGAGACACACTGTCTCGTCATGCGCGATGGCGGCCATCAGGCTGGCCTCGGTCTCGCGGCGCTGACGTTCGAATTGTGGCGGGATGGCCCGCACCTCCAGCGCCGCCGCGGCATCGACGATCGGCCGGTAGCCGGTACAACGGCACAGATTGCCGGCAAGGGTGGTGTCGAT
>RFZL01000076.1 GCA_009920665.1 Alphaproteobacteria bacterium
CCGCCACATTCGATCATCTGCCCGTCAAACCGGCTGACATGACCGAACATGGACAGATGACGACCCTGCGCCGCGAGGTCTATGCCAGTGATCAGCGCCTGTGAAAGATCAGCCATCCTGCCCATCCTCGGAACTGCCATCAGATTCGCCCTTCTGGCCTGTGGGCGCTTTGGCAGTGGAGGACACCTCATTGACCATGGTAGCCGCCTCGGCGTCCGCATTATCGATGGCCTCTGCCATGTCAGCCAGCGTCCTTTGTTCCGTGTCTTCTGCCGCCTCAGCGTCCTTTCCAACAGGCGGAGGCACGATGATATCGTCGATGCCAATGGTGCCGACCATCACGGAAAGATCGCCGCTGGCAAGTGAAGGATCGGCAACGAAATTACAGTGGCGAAGCTTCTCACGGGTCTCGGCCAGCGGTTGAATGCTGGACAGATCACCCGGATTGAGCCTGATGTTGGGCTGACCAGAGACAGTACGGATGGTGGCCAGCAGCGACTCGATCCGGTTGGCGAAACTGTCCGGCAGCTCGGCAATGGCGTGGCCAGCACGTTCGCTGGCAAGCTGCAGAATAGCGGTATTGATGCTCTTACCAAGCGCCGTGCTGTCGATCTCGGTCAGTTCAGCAAGGCGCGCGCTGGCGATTTCGAATGCCTGCACGGCCCGTTCCAGCTGTGCCGACGCTTCGGCGCGGCCGGCGGCGCGGCCTTCTTCCATGCCCTTGGCCTGGCCTTCCTCAAAACCGATGCGGCGGCCATCTTCGAGTCCCTCGGCGCGACCAGCCTCAAAATCAACCTGCGATGTTGAGGATGGCTCTCCTTCGACAGCACCCTCTCCATCACCGGAATCCGCATCACCAGCCGGCTCGGCGGCGCCTGTATCAATGCCGTCTGCATCGACACCGGCAGCGCCATTCTCGGCATTTTCACCTTTTTTGGGATTGACGGCCTCACCATCGGCAAGGGCCGCGGCATCCGCTTCGCCCTGCTCCTCGATGAGCGCACCAGCGGCCACCGCGGTACGCATCTCATTTTCACGGCGACGCTGTGCAGCCATGGCAATCGAGACAAGCGACCGGGGCTCGAATGCCTCGACGGTTTTCACCGGAATCCGTTCGGAACGCTCGAAGTTGGCGTCGTTTGACAACGCCACAAGGCGCTGGATTTCCGCATCCTCAAGCTTGCCTGTGGGGGCATTCTCGGCGATGGCGGCGGTGAACGCTTCGTTCAATTGTTCCTGATGTGCATTGCCGGACGACATCTGTCAGCTTCTCCCGTCATCAAACGAAGTCATCGCCACCACGACCGGCAAGGACGATCGATCCTTCATCCGACATGCGGCGGGCCACGTTGATAATTCGTTTCTGCGCTTCCTGAACCTCGGTCAGTCGAACCGGGCCCAAAGCTTCCATCTCATCCTGCAAGTTGGCGGCGGCGCGTGACGACATACAGCTGAAAAGCTTGTCGCGAAGCGGCTCGTCGGCGCCCTTGAGCGCCAGCACCATATCTTCGGTGTCAACACTGCGCAGCAGGGTCTGTAGCGATTTGTCATCCGACATGATGAGGTTGTCAAAGACGAACATACTCTCCTGGATGGCGATCATAAGGTCCTCGTCATCATCCTTCAGTGCGCCCATGATCCGGGCTTCCATCGCCTGCTTGGTGAAGTTCATGATCTTGGCGGCAGCGCCAACCCCGCCAACCTGCGATGCACGAAGCGATGTATTGGCCTTGAACTTCCGCTGCATGACGATTTCAAGTTCACGGAGGGCTTCGGGCTGTACAGTCTGCAATGTCGCGATGCGGGCGATGACATCAGCCTGCTGTTCCTCGGGAAGCTGGCCAAGAACATCCGCGCCAAGGCCGAAATCAAGATAGGAAATGACCAGCGCGATAATCTGCGGGTGCTCATCAATAATAAGCTCGGCAATCGAATTCGCATCCATCCAGTCGAGAATCTCGATTGGTCTCTCGGTATTGGTCGGCGTAATCCGGCTGAGGACAGACTCGGCCTTTTCATCACCAAGCGCGCGTGTCATCACGTTGCGGATATAATTGCCGGCACCAAGACCGAGACTGGTCTGCTCCTTGATGATGGCTAGAAACTCATCCAGAACCTGGTTGACCGTGTCCTGATCGAGACCCTGCACCGAATACATGGCCGTGCCGAGATGCTGTACCTCGCGTGGTGAGAGATTGCGCAGGATCTCGGACGCCTCATCCTCGCCGATCAGCATCATCAGGATCGCCGATTTCTGAGTGCCGTTTAACCGTTCAAACGGCGACTTCTCTTCATTTTCAGATTGCTGCTCTGCCATAGCTGCCTCGTTTTCCTCAAACGCTCCTCAAACGAAGAGCTGGGTATTTGCCTATGCTCCTCAGGCTGAGTCCAGATCGCCCCGCATCATCGACTTGAAGACGTTCGATACGCGGCCCGCCTCGTCTGAGACGATCATCCGGATTACAGCGACCTTGTCATCATAGGTGTTCGCGGTATCCAGCATCTCTGGCGAGATTGCTGCCTTCTTCGGCTTCAGCTTCGCCTTGATATCTTCAAGCGATTCACCTTCCTGGATCTCGACCGTATCAAGATCAACATCCTCATCCATGGCCACCACTGCCTCACCCGGGCCACCGGTGGCTGCCGGAACCATGATGCGATTGATCAACGGGCGGATCACGCCAAGCACCACCACCGCCATGATCAGAATGGTCAGACCCTGTCGCATGATGGTGACAGCCCAGTCCATATCGTACCATGGTTTCTTGATGCCCTCGAGCGCGGAAACAAAGGTCGAGCTCGACACGGTCAGGCTATCGCCACGCTCTTTATCGATACCGATGGTATTCGCGACAAGGGCTTCGATCTCGTCAAGCTTCTCCTGCGGAATTTCCTGTATCTGGCTCAGGCCAGTCTCCGGATCGACAACCTCCATCTCGCGAACAAGAACGGCCGCCTGGATACCGGTAATCTGGCTTGACGGGCGCTGTGTTGTTGAAACGGTACGGCTGACTTCATAATTCCGCGTCTCGCTCGAGGAGCGCGCCTTCGCCGCGTTCGGATCGCTGCTGTCAGGATTCTGCTGGGTGTTGATATCAGTCTGAGCTGGCGCCCGATTGCTTGTCGCACCGGGGACGCCACGCGCAATGATCTCCGAGGATGTCTCCGAACTGCGTTGCTCGCTGCGAAGCGCCGTACCCTCGGGGTCCATAACCTCCTCGGTAACCTCGCTGCGGGTAAAGTCGATATTGAGATTCACCTGTGCCGTCACATTGCCGGCACCGACGATCGGGCTCACCAGCGCGATAACACGGTTGCGGTAGATATCCTCAAGGCGGATACGATGCTCAAGCTGCGCGTCCGACACCATGCCGGCACTGTCCTGGGGCGGACGCGACAGCAAATTGCCATATTGGTCGACAACGGTGACATCATTTTTCGCCATGAAAGGAACCGACGAAGATACAAGGTGGACGATGGCGTCAACCTGTTGGCGCGACAGCGAACGTCCGTTCTCCATCTGCGCGAAAACCGAGGCGGTTGGCGGCGTCGAAGCCCGCGCAAACACGGACTTCTCGGGTATCGCAAGATGAACTCGCGCTGTCACCAGCCCCTCGATCTCGCTGATCGAGCGTGCCAGCTCGATTTCCTGGGTTTGCTTCAAGCGGACATTCTCGACCGAACGACTTGATCCCATCGGCAGGTCGGACAGCGAATCATACCCGTCAGGGATCGAGGCCGGCAAGCCCTGCGCGGCCAGCGTCATGCGTGAGCTGTGATAGTCACGAACTGGCACGATTACATCGCCGGTGGTCGGATCAAGCGCAACATCGACACCGGCATTTTTCAGGGCATCGACGACGCGCGCCTTCTCGGAATCGGGAAGCGACGCATAGAGTGTAGTGCGTTCCGGCTGCTGCGAGACAACGAAGAAGACCATGCCGATGATCGCCACAACAATGCCGATAGCGGCAGGCAACACCTGGCGCAGGCTCTGCCCGCCAGTCAAGCGGTAGACAACTGCCATCGGCCCCGAAGTCGGGACAGTTGCCACACCAGTGGCAACGTCATCGCTCTGACCATTAGCCGCCGGATCCATCACTGTCGTTGCTTCTGCCATCGGTTCGTTTCCCGTATTTGGTATGCGTTACAATGCAAGATGCCGGGCCATTTAGACCGGCATGTTCATGATGTCTTTGTAGGCGCTGAGTACCTTGTTACGAACATTCAGGGTCAACTGGAAACCAAGTGACGAGACCTGCTGGTTGATCATCACCTTGCTGATGTCGTTCTCCATGCCCATTTCGTAGGCCTTGACCAGGCTCGCTGTCCGGTTCTGGGCCTCGGCTACCTGATCAATGGCGTTGGTGATGCGATCACCGAATCCCTGTGCCGGTGGTTCCGTCTGAAGGGCTTCCTGGGCGCGCTTGAGTACCTGTGCATGGGCGGAACCAACACCGCTTCCAATGGGGCCTATCGTGCTCATCTCACTCTACCTCGCTATATCCGTTCAGGCCTGCGCCGCGCTCTGGCGAAAGGCATCAATCATGGTCCGCTGCGGGCCGACAGGTACATCCTGAAGCGCGCTGTCGATCAGAATGTCACCAGCGGTGATGACGCCATCCTCGGCGAGGACAAGCGCGCGCTGCAGGACATTTTCCAACTCGCGGACATTGCCGGGCCAGCTGTAGCCACGCAGCGCCTTGACAGCACCCTGATCAAGCCAGGGCGTGTCACCCGTGGATTTGACATGCCGGTGCAACAGGAAGGTCGCCACCGGCACGATATCGTCGATGCGGGCGGCAAGCGCCACGGTGTTCAGCGGAAACACATTCAGCCGGTAATACAGATCCTCGCGGAAATTCCCGGCGCGGATTTCCTCGGCCATGTTGCGGTTGGTCGTGGCGACAACACGCACATCGACCGGAATATCGGTTTGCGAGCCAATCGGAGTCACGGCCTTTTCCTGCAACGCACGAAGAAGCTTCGCCTGCAGCGCCATCGGCATTTCGGAAATCTCGTCAAGCAGCAGCGTGCCACCGTCGGCGGCCCGGAAAATGCCCTTGTTCGCCGTCGATGCGCCGGTAAACGCCCCTTTTTCATGCCCGAAAAGAATCGCCTCGAGCATGTTGTCAGGAATGGCAGCGCAATTCACGGCTACAAAGGGCGCATCGGCCCGTTCGGAATGGTTGTGGATGAATTTGGCAAGAACCTCCTTGCCGGTGCCGGTTGGCCCGTTGATGAACACCGTGACGTCGGTTTTCGCAACACGGCTTGCCAGACCCAGAAGATCACGGCTGACCTGGTCTCCACAGGCGACAGTGCGCTCGTCAGACAGCAGCGTTGCCACCAGCTGCAAACCATACTGATCCGCAATGCCGTCAGAGGTCGGCTTTGGCAGAGCAAGGCGGATGAGCTTGCCACCAAGCATCTCGGCCACCATGAATGCCGGCGCATCTTCCTCGATGACCATCATACGACCGGCGCGAAGGGCGCGCCCTCTTGCCACCGCCGCATCTTCACCGCCAATGGCGGCCTCATAGGCGGCGCTGCATACATAGGTGGTCGATTTCAGATCACCGACAGTCTCACTTCCCGCCTCGGTGACGGTCAGCATGCGGTCGGTCAACAATTCGGCCAAAGACGGCGCAGCGGCGAATTTGTCATGTTCAAGGCGAATGGTGCTCATTGTGTTTGCCTCAGGCGGAGTTTTCTCTGCCAAGGCAAAGGCAAGAAGCCTGCCAGTTCGACAGGCCAGTCACAGAAAAAGTCGGGATAACTATCCTAACAATCTGATTTACATAGATTAAAAATATATTAATTTTTTGATCTGCAATATCAATACAAGCAGGCTGGCCAGCGTTGCCAACGCATTGACACAAGTCTGCCGCGCAGAACCCCGTTATCAACGGATTACGTCATCAAAATTTTGACAAGCCCGTGATGACATCGCTATTATCGTCCAAAATATTGACGCCTATCGCATGTTTCGCTGTTTTCCCGGGTGGTTATTGTGTCAGAGAATACGATAGACGATATCATCATCGGCCAGTCCGCGCCGGCCAAGGAATTGAAAAAACTTATAGAAGTTGTTGCCGAGGCACCCACAAGCGTACTCGTCCTCGGTGCGACCGGCACCGGCAAGGAGCTGGTGGCGCGGGCCATCCACAGCGCCTCCGGACGACGTGGGCGTCTCGTATCGGTGAATTGCGCGGCCATTCCGTCCGAATTGCTGGAATCCGAGATCTTTGGCCATGAAAAGGGTGCCTTCACGGGCGCCGACAAGCCGCGTGAGGGGCGCGTTGAGCTGGCGCGTGGCGGCACCTTGTTCCTTGATGAGATCGGTGACATGCCGTTATCGCTCCAGTCGAAGCTTTTGCGGGTCCTTGAGAACCGGACGGTTCAGCGGGTTGGCGGCAATGACGAGATCGAGGTGGATTTCAGGCTTGTCTGCGCGACGCACCAGAACATTCAGGCACAGGTAGACGAAGGCGGTTTCCGCGCCGATCTGTTCTACCGTATCAATGTCTTTCCGATCCAGGTGCCGAGTCTTGCCGAACGGCAGGTAGACATCCCGCAGATTGCCGGCGCGATTCTGGCGCAGCTTGCGCAGAAGGGTCAGGTAACAACGCCGAACCTTGATGACGGCGCCATGGGCGAGCTGTCGCGCTATCCCTGGCCGGGCAATGTCCGTGAACTCCGCAACGTTCTTGAGCGTGCCATGGTGATGTTTCCGAAACAGACCGTCACCGCCGCACAGGTGCGCGAAAACCTGCTACGCATGAAGGCCCCTGACCGGGGTGAGGAGATGGACGCGCTGTGGGAAGCCTCGCAGGGGCTGAGCGGGATCGACATCGCGAGTGACACCGGCGAGCCGCCACTGCCACACCCGGCGCATTATGCCGACTGGTTCAGCTATTTCGACAATATCGATCTTCGCCGCCACCTTCGCGATATCGAAGTGGTGTTGATCGAGGCGGCGCTGGATAAGTCGGGGGGCATGGTCAGCCAGGCGGCGGAGGCTCTGAAGCTTCGCCGCACCACACTGATCGAGAAGATGAAGAAGCTGATGATCGAGAAACCGTCACAGGTCGACCCCTCCACCGACGCGGCGGAGTGAAGCTGGCAGCGCCACCAATCCGCTAGATACGGTAGCCGTCAAGCACCTTGAATCTACCGCTGGCGCGGCGGGAAAATCCAGCGAACTGCTTTTCCACCTGCTTGATATTCTCGGCAACCTCGCTGGAGAACCCTTCCAGACATTCAAAGAAATTCTCATCGCCATCCGGCGCCTCTTCTGCGGCCAGCCGGTGCAACAACTCCTGC
>RFZL01000077.1 GCA_009920665.1 Alphaproteobacteria bacterium
TGACCACCGAGATGGTGATCAAGACGGTGCAAATGCGCATCCCGGTGCTGGTCTCGCGCTCCGGCTTTACCAACGAGGCGGTGGCACTGGCGCGGCAGGCCGGACTGACACTGATCGGCCGCGCCAGGGGCAAGCGGTTCATCGCGCTGAGCGGCGAGGACAGGATCGTCTTCGACGAGGCCGCCGCCGGTATGGAGGATATCGCCGATATCCCGTCGCCGCAGCGTGCTCAAGGGCATAAGGGTGGGCGAGATAGTGGGCGTGGGGGCGGCGCACGCTGATATGGCTGAACCTGATATGTCGGATGTCACACCAATCTGGCTTCTTCTGGCCGGCGGCAAGTCGCGCCGCATGGGCGGTGGTGACAAGAACCTGATCATGCTTGGCGACCGGCCGGTGCTGGCGCATGTGATGGGCCGTGCGGCGCCCGATGGCGCACCGGCGGTGATCAACGCCAATGGCGATCCGGACCGGTTCGCCGGCTTTGGTCTGCCGGTGATCGCCGATGTTGTCGACGGCTTTGCCGGACCGCTTGCCGGGGTGCTGACCGGGATTGAACACGCCGCCGCCGCACATCCCGAGGTCACGCATGTGATCAGCCTTGCCACCGATGCGCCGTTCCTGCCGCGCGATCTCGGCGCGCGGTTGATGGCGGCGGTGGCCGATGGCGCGGACATGGCGCAGGCGCGCTCACACGGGCGGCGACATCCGGTCTTCGCCATCTGGCCGGTCAGCATGGGGGCGGCCCTGCGCGCCGCGCTGGTCGATGAGGGACTTCGCAAGATTGATGATTTCACCGCGCGTTATGACTGTGCCATCGTCGATTTCGGAGATGACCTTGATACCGGGCTCGACCCCTTTACCAACCTGAACACGCCGGAAGATCTCGAGATGGCACGACATCGCCTTGGTTGACGCAACTGCGGGAGTGGCATTTGCTGGCAAAAGGGGCTAGAAAACTCGGGCAGAAGGGGCAGCGATATCAGAATGCATATTGGTCTCGTGACTACCGGTTTCCCCAAGGAAGGCTGTGAATGATGCCGGACAAGGCTCTACAAGCTGACAACAGGTCTGAAGGGCTGGCGCCGGTACCCGCCGCCCGCCGTCTGTTCGCCGCCTATGGCGATGCCATCAACAGGCTCGACAAGGCGCTCGGCGCGCCGTTCGCGGCGGCGGTGGAGATGATCCTTGCCACCTCCGGTCATGTTGTTGTCTGCGGCATGGGCAAATCCGGTCTGATCGGGCGGAAAATCGCGGCGACGCTGGCCTCGACCGGCACCCCGTCGCTGTTCCTTCATCCGGCCGAGGCGATCCATGGCGATCTTGGCATGGTGCGGCCGGGCGATGTGATGATCCTGATTTCCAATTCCGGTGAGACCGAGGAGATCGTCCGCCTGTTGCCGGCGTTGCAGCGGCTGGATGCGAAGATCATCGCGCTGACCGCCGGCGAGGCCAGCAGTATGGCGCGGGCGGCGCAGATTGTCCTCGATATCTCCGTCGACCGCGAGGCCTGCCCGCTCAATCTGGCGCCGACAACCTCGGCGATGAACACGCTTGTCCTTGGCGATGCCATTGCCGTCGCGTTGATGGAGGCGCGCGGATTTGAGGCGGTTGATTTCGCGATGACACATCCCGGCGGGGCACTGGGACGTCGCCTGCTGACCCGCGTGCGCGACCAGATGCGTAGTGAGGCGCTGCCATTTGTCGATGCCGATGCGCCGGTGCAGGATGCCATTCTGGTGATGACCGAAGGCCGGCTTGGCCTGGCGCTTGTGGGTAGTGCTGACAAGCTGCAGGGTGTGCTGACCGATGGTGATCTGCGGCGTCTTCTGGTGCGCGGCCTCGATCTTGCAAGGACGCCGGTTGGCGAGGTGGCCAGCAGCAGCCCGTTGACCATCAATGCCGATCAGCTGATGGCCGATGCCGAGGCGCGGATGCAGGAGTCGCGCGTCCAGTGCTTAGTCGTGACGGACGCGTCGGACCATGTTGTCGGGGTCGTGCAGATTTTTGAGTGAACCCGGGCCCCCGCCATCGATGAAACTGTCTGATTTCGATTATGAGCTGCCGCAGGAGGCGATTGCGAGTGAGCCGGCACGGCCGCGTGACTCGGCGCGTCTTCTCGATCTCACAGGCACAGACATGGCCGACCGCCGGATCAGCGACCTGCCGGCAATCCTGAAGGACGGCGATCTTCTGGTGGTCAATGACACGCGGGTCATTCCGGCGCGTCTGTCCGGGCGGCGTGGCGGGGCCGGAATAAGTATCACGCTGCACAGGCATGAGGGTGGTGCACGGTGGTGTGTGTTCGCCAGGCCGGCGCGCAAATGCCGGCCGGATGATGTCATCCTGTTCGGGCCGGAATTTGCCGCAAGGGTTGAGGGGCGCGGCGCGGGCGGCGAGGTGAGGATCGAGTTCATTGACCCGGCATCCGGCACGGTGCTTGACGCGGCTGCGGTGCAGGCCGGGCTGGCGGCGCATGGCCGTATGCCGCTGCCGCCCTACATACGGCGCCCCGATGGCAGCACGGCGGCTGATGAGAAGGACTACCAGACGATATTCGCCGCCAGTGCCGGTGCCGTCGCCGCGCCGACCGCCGGCCTGCATTTCACGCCGCGCCTGATGACGGTGCTGGACGGCGCCGGTATCGGCCTGGCGAAGGTCACGCTGCATGTCGGCGCCGGAACCTTTTTGCCGGTGACGGTCGAGAATATCGCCGATCACCGGATGCATGCCGAATGGGGACAGATTCCGGCCTATACCGCGGCGCGGATCAACGCGACGCGGCAGGCAGGCGGCCGTGTGGTGGCGGTGGGGACGACCAGCCTGCGCATCCTTGAGGCCTGCCATGCCGCGACCGGCCGGGTGCCGGCGCGGTCGACATGCTATTGACCAATTTTCACCTGCCGAAATCGACCCTGATGATGCTTGTCAGCGCCTTTGCCGGCATGGAACCGATCCGCGCCGCTTATGCGCATGCGCTTGACCGCGGCTATCGTTTCTTTTCCTATGGCGATGCCTGCCTTTTGCGCAACACCACTATGGACATTGGCGGATAACCGGGGAGACGCGGATGCCGGCCTTTCAATTCACCCTGAAAACCACCGATGGTATGGCGCGTCGCGGCCGGCTGCAGACGGCCTGGGGCGATGTCGAGACACCGGTCTTCATGCCGGTCGGCACGGCGGCGACGGTCAAGGGCATGATGCCGGAATCGGTGCGATCGACCGGCGCCAGCATCATCCTTGCCAATACCTATCATCTGATGCTGCGCCCGGGGGCGGAGCGCGTGGCACGGCTTGGCGGGGTCAGGCGGATGATGGGCTGGGACGGGCCGCTGCTGACCGATTCCGGCGGCTTCCAGGTGATGTCGCTCGGCCCGCTTCGCAAGCTTGATGAGGATGGTGTCACCTTCAAATCGCATCTCGACGGGTCAAGCCACCGGTTGACGCCGGAACGCTCGACCGAGATCCAGCATCTTCTTGACGCCACCATCACCATGGCGTTCGACGAATGCACGCCCTTTCCGGCGACCGAGGACCAGGCGGCGGAGTCGATGCGGCTGTCGATGCGCTGGGCGCGGCGCTCGCGCGATGCCTTTGGGGCCCGCACGGGCTACGGCCAGTTCGGCATCGTCCAGGGGTCGGTCTTTCCCGAACTGCGTGCCGAGTCCGTGGCCGCGCTCGAGGCGATCGATTTCGAGGGCTATGCCATTGGCGGACTGGCGGTTGGCGAGGGGCAGCAGGCGATGTTCGAGACGCTGGATGTCACCACGCCGCTGATGCGCGCCGACCGGCCGCGCTATCTGATGGGGGTTGGCAAGCCGGCCGATCTGGTTGGCGGGGTGGCGCGCGGCGTCGACATGTTCGACTGCGTTCTGCCGACCAGGTCCGGGCGCACCGGCCAGGCCTTCACCCGCCGCGGGCCGGTGAACATCAAGAACGCCCGTCATGCCGAGGATCCGCGCCCGCTGGATGCCGCATGCGGCTGTCCGGCCTGTGCACGCTATTCGCGGGCCTATCTGCATCATCTGTTCAAGGCGGATGAGGTGCTGGGGCTGATGCTGCTGAGTTGGCACAATATCCAGTATTATCAGGATCTGATGGGCGGCATGCGGGCCGCTATCGAGGCCGGCGGTTTCGCCGCTTTCGAGGCCGATTTCCATGCCGGGCAGGCGCTTGGCGATATCGCGCCGGTGGCGGGCGGCTGACGATGCCGGTGGCGCGGGATGACAGGCTGCGCGCCTGGCTTGACCGGGCCGCCGCTAATGCCGGCTTCGCCTCGGTCCATGTCACCGCTGCCAGCCTGCCCGACCATGTCGGCGAAAGACTGTCGGCATTCCTTGCCGCCGGCCATGCCGGGGATATGGAATGGCTTGCCGACACCGCGCCGCGCCGGGCCGCGCCAAAGGCGATGTGGCCGGATGCGAAGAGTGCGATCATCCTGACGATGAATTACGGGCCGGATCATGACCCGATGGACAATCTTGCCGCCACCGGCCATGGCAATATCTCGGTCTATGCGCGCGGGCGCGACTATCACGATGTGATCAAGGGGCGGCTGAAACAGCTTGCCGGACAATTCGCCGCGAGAACCGGCGCTGACGTAAAGGTGTTTGTCGATACCGCGCCGCTGATGGAAAAGCCGCTGGCGGCGCAGGCCGGCGCCGGATGGCAGGGCAAGCACACCAATCTGGTGTCGCGCGCCAACGGGTCCTGGCTGTTCCTCGGCACCATCCTGACGACGGCGGAACTGCCATCCGACGCGCCGGAGACCGACCATTGCGGCAGCTGTACGCGCTGCCTCGATGTCTGCCCGACAGACGCCTTTCCGGCGCCGTACCAGCTCGATGCGCGACGCTGTATCTCCTATCTGACGATCGAGCATAAGGGCCAGATCCCGCATGAATTCCGCGCCGCCATCGGCAACCGGATTTTTGGCTGTGACGACTGCCTTGCCGTCTGCCCGTGGAACAAATACGCCGCCCGCGCCGCCGAGGCGAGGTTCCATGGCCCGGCGCAGATGCCCCTTCTGGCGGCGCTGTTGGCGCTGGACGAGACGGGTTTCAGGGCGATGTTCGCCGGCGGGCCGGTGCGCCGCGCCGGGCATGCCCGCTTTCTTCGCAATGTCCTGATCGCGGCGGGCAACAGCTGCGATGCGGCGTTGGTGCCGGCGGTCGAGGCGTTGCTGGCGCATGACAGCCCGCTGGTGCGCGGCATGGCCGTCTGGGCGCTCCGCCAGCTGGTGGACGAAGTCGGGTTTGATCGGGCGCGGCAGCTTGCCCTGTCCACCGAAGATGACCCTGATGTGACGGCTGAGTGGGCCTGATGACAAACAGCCTTCCTGAAATATCACGAAAAAAAGACGGCGCCCGAAGGCGCCGCCGGTCATGGATATGCGAGAGATGACGGGATGCGGTGATCCGTGGATCAGCTTCCCGGATAGCCGCGCTCGCCATGTTCGGCGAGGTCGAGTCCCTCGACCTCGGTCTGCTCGTCGACACGCAGCCCGACAATGGCGCGGGCCACCATCAGGATGAGGGCGCTGGCCACAGCCGTCCAGATGACGGTGATGGCCACCGACTTGAGCTGCACCATGAACTGGGCGCCGGCGCTGACGCCGTCGGCAAGGCCAAGGCCGCCAAAGCTTGGCAGCGCGAGGAAGGCGACCAGCAGGCTGCCGATAATGCCGCCGACACCATGCACGGCGAAGACGTCGAGCGAGTCATCGATGTGAAGCTTGCCACGGATGAGATCGACCGCGAGATAACAGCCGAGGCCACCGACAAGGCCGAGGATCAGACCGCCGGGCACGCCGATGAAGCCCGAGGCCGGCGTGACCGTGGCGAGGCCCGCCACCATGCCGGTGACAATGCCGACAAGCGACGGCCGGCCGAAGCGCACCCATTCAATGCCCATCCAGACAAGCGAGGCCGTGGCGGCGGCGATATGGGTAACCAGCATCGCCATGCCGGCCCCGCCGCCGGCGCCAAGCGCCGAGCCGCCATTGAAACCGAACCAGCCGACCCACAGCATGCTGGCGCCGATCATCGTCAGGCCGGGGCTGTGCGGCGGGCTCACGCTCTGCGGGAAGGTGCGGCGACGCCCGACCATGATGGCGCAGACAAGCGCCGCCGTGCCGGCCGTGGCGTGAACCACGATGCCGCCGGCGAAATCCATCACGCCCCAGCCTGCCATGATGCCGCCACCCCAGACCCAGTGCGTGACCGGCGCATAGACAACCAGCAGCCACAGCGCCGAGAAGATCAGCACGGCGGAGAATTTCATCCGCTCGACATAGGCGCCGATGACCAGCGCCGGGGTGATGATGGCGAAGGTCATCTGGAAGGCCGCGAACAGCGATTCCGGAATCGTTCCCGACATGCTGTCGACGCCGATGCCGCCAAGGAACATGTTGTCGAGGCTACCGAACCAGGCGCCGTCACCCGAGAAAGCCAGCGAATAGCCGGCGACCACCCACAGCACCGACATCAGGCAGGCGATCGCGAAATGGTGCATCAGAACCGAAACGACGTTCTTGGCCTGCACAAGGCCGGCATAGAACAGCGCCAGCCCCGGCAATGTCATGAACAGGACCAGCGCGGTGGCGGTCAGGATCCAGGCGGTATCGCCGGTATCGAGAATGGTGGTATCAAGGCCGTCGGATGCCAGCGCGGGAAGCGCGCTCAGCAGGACAAGGCCGGCTGCCGCGACGAGGCGGGACGCCATACGCGACAAAGGGCGCGCCACAGGGCGGATAAACATGATCTTACTCCTCCGTAACTGGCGGGTCAGACCTGTCCCCACAGAAGCCGCCGGCAAAATGCAACCTCAGCGTCGTGCCACTGCCGGGGGCGTGCTTGCAAGCGAAATGCCTTAATTGAAGGCAAATATCGGCATGAATGCTGTAATTTCAGGCGTAGTGCCTAAAATTTAGGCGGAATATGGCATGTTTTAGGTGCCA
>RFZL01000078.1 GCA_009920665.1 Alphaproteobacteria bacterium
ATCTCGCACCGGCATCTGCGGATCACCCACTCCTCGATCCTGCATTCGGACAAGACCTTCATGGGCATGACAACCTCGGGCCGGAATGCCGAGGATGTGCTGGATATGGCCACGATCCTGTTCGGCGCGGCGTTTCTCGAGACCCATGCGGTGGTGGTCGGCAACTGCAACGGCAATTCGCCGCTTGTCTGGGATGAGACGATGCTGTCGGCGATGCGCGCCTTCAACCACCGCAACCAGCCGGTTCTCTGCTCGCCTTTCGTTCTTGGCGGGGCGAACACGCCGGCCTCGACCGTGCCGACGGTGGCACAGCTCAACGCCGAGGCGCTGTCAGCGCTTGCCTACACACAGCTGATCCGCCCCGGCTGCCCGGCGATCTATGGTCATTACCTGTCGACCGTGTCGATGCAGTCGGGGGCGCCGATGGCGGGCACGCCCGAGATCAGCCTGATGAATTTCATGATTGGCCAGATGGCGCGTCATTACGGTATTCCCTGGCGGACCTCGAACACGCTTGGCGGAGCCAAGACGCTGGACGCGCAGGCAGGTTATGAATCGGCGACGACGCTGATGGCGGTGCTGATGTCGGGGGCGAATTATATCTGGCATTCGGCCGGCTGGAACGAGGCCGGCATGCATTGCTCGATGGCGAAATTCATTGTCGATGCTGAGCAGTGCGCGATGGGGTATCGCATGGCCGAGGGGCTGAACTGGGATGATTTCGACGAGGCACTTGCCGCCGTGCGCGATATCGGGCCGGGCGGACATTATCTTGGCCACCCGCACACGCAGGAAAATTTCCAGCAGGCCTTCTTCATGCCGCGTATGTTCGACAATAATTCCTACGAACAATGGATGGCGGAAGGCGCGCAGGATGTGACCGCGCGGGCGCTGCAGACGGCGAAATCTTTGTTGCAGTCCTATGAGGCGCCGCCGCTCGACCCGGGGATCGACGAGGCGCTTCGCGACTATATCGCCCGCCGCGAGACCGAAATCCCGGCCATGGACGCGCTGAACCAGGAATTCTGAGGCCCCCGGCACCTTTTTCCTTGCGATATTTTCGTGGTTCCACATGGCCGCATTTTGCGGTTTCATGATGGCTGGGAACGGCATCAGTGACAGGGCAATGGCACCATCCATGAGCAATCTGCAGGGTAACACGCCGCAGCAGGCCTCGCCTCAGCACGCCTCGCCTCAGCACGCCGGGCACTGGTATGAAATCCTCGCCGAGATGGTGGTCGCCGAGGGAGTGCGTGACGTTTTTGCGCTGCTTGGCGATGCCAACATGCATATGGCGACGCATCTTGCCACGCTTGGCACGCGCATGGTCCATGTCCGGCATGAACATTGCGCCGTCGCGGCGGCGATGGCCTATGCCCGCAAGACCGGGCGGGTTGGCGTGGCGACGGTGACCTGCGGGCCCGGCCTGACGCAGTTGATGACAGCGCTACCGGCGGCGGTCCGCGCAGGCATCCCGCTGGTCGTGCTGGCGGGAGAAGCCCCGCTTGGCAGCGCCTGGTATAACCAGGCCATCGAACAGGCGCCGTTGGTTACCGCCACAGGTGCCGCCTATCACAGCCTGCATCATCCCTCCCGCTTCGCCATTTCGATCCGTGATGCCTTTCTGCAGGCGCGCATGGAAGGCCGGCCGGTCATTGTCGGCATTCCGTTTGACCTGGCGGAAAGCGTGGCCACCGCCAATACTTCCCTGCCAGCCCCCTCGGCGACGATGATGCCGCCATCGGTGCCGCTGGCGCCCGCCCCCGACGGCGTCGCCACCGCGCATGACATGATCGCGGCGGCGGACAGGATCGTCGTCATGGCCGGGCTTGGCGCCGTGGCAGCCGGGGCCGGACCAGCCTGCGCCGCGCTTGCCGACAGGCTTGACGGGCTGCTTGCCACGACGCTGCCGGCCCGCGGCATGTTCCATGACCATCCCTTCAACCTGAATGTCGCCGGCGGGTTTTCCTCCGAGATCGCCCGTGAATGTTTCGCCAAGGCCGAGCTGGTGATCGCCGTCGGCGGATCGCTTGCGCGGCATAATTCAGACGATGGAAAATTGTGGCCCTCGGCAAAGGTGCTGCAGATCGACATTGCCCCCGCCATGCATGTTCAGGGGCGACATGCCGCCGATGCGACGCTTCGCGCCGATGCGCGCCTCGGGGTGGAGGCGCTGCTTGCCGGGTTGGATCAACGGCCGGCGAGATGGCGCAGCGACGCGCTGGCCGCCGACATCGCCACGCGTCCGTTCGACAGCGCGGTATTCACCATTGACGACGGCACGCTGGATCCGCGGGAGGTGGTGGCGGCGCTCGAGGCGCATCTCCCGGCCCAGTGCCAGCTGGTCAATTCCTCGGGCCATTGTTCCTGCTTCCTTGCGCATATGCCGTCACGACCGCAGTCACATTTCCTGACCATCCGTGAATTCGGCGCCATCGGCAACGGCATCAGCTTCGCCATGGGCGTGGCGGCGGCACATCCGGAAGCACCTGTCGTGCTGTTCGATGGCGATGGCAGCCTGATGATGCATGTGCAGGAGCTCGAGACGATCCGCCGGCACGGGCTGCGGGTGATCATCTTCGTGATCAATGACGGCGCCTATGGATCGGAGATCCACAAGCTCCGCGCCGACGGGCTTGCCGATGACGGGGCGGTGTTCGGGCGTCCCGACTTCGCCGCCATCGCAAGCGGGTTCGGCGTCGCCGGACACCAGCTTGACGATCTTGCGGCGCTTCCCGCGCTGATTGACGAGGTGATCGCGTCGGGGGGACCGGCCGTCATTGACGTGCCGGTGTCCGACAAGGTGATTTCACCGGTGATCCAGCGCTCACATGGCTGATCGGCGCGCCTCGCCGGCATCGGCAAGAAGCGCCGCGAACCGATAGATGGCGTGGACGAATTTCGAGAAGGGCAGCACCAGGAAAAAGGCGTAGACAACGCCGAGATGCACCGCCAGCGCCAGCCCCATGAAGCCGGTCTCCCGCACCGCCAGCAGGATGAGGCCGGTGGCGCTCACCCAGAACAGAAGCCAGATGAAGGCATAATCCATCCCAAGGCGTGACAGCGGCCGCACGGCCGGTTCCATCCGCCGCTTTTCGCGCCACAGCCCGGCCGTGCCGACGCACAGCATCACGCCGCCAACCGTTCCCAGCACCACCGGCAGTTCAAAATAGCCATAGGGCGCCTCGCGCCCCAGCACATAATGGTAGAGCGTTCCCGTGCTGGTCGCGGCGAAACACAGCATGAAGCCGTAGAAGGTCAGGTGATGGTAATGGCGGCGTGCGAGACTGCCGCGGTCATCGGCGCCCGCACGGGCGTCCGAGTTGAGGCCGCGCCGGCAGCCCGCCCCACCGTGCGCCGGTGGCCCGCCAGTACCGCCGCCAGCCGATGATGAAGGACAGGATGACGAAAGCCGAAATACCCAACGGAATGCCGGCCATTACGGTATGCGGCATCAATACATAGAACGCGCCCTCGCCGAGATGAACGCCCCAGAACAGATGCGGCGCGATCATCGCCAGCATCAGCCCAATGGCCAGCGCCAGACCTATTGTGGTCGCCATCGCCACGACGAGGCCATTGCGGTCGAACAGGCCGGCAAGCGGCCCCGGCCAGGCAAACTCGCGCCAGCTTGCGGCGCGGCGCTCGGCAAGGGTGTGCGGGACATTGACAGCAAATTCATGCGGCGGCGCATATTGGCAGGCATGGTAGCAGGCGCCGCAATGGTGGCAAAGATTGGCCAGGAAGGCGGTGTCCCCGACATCGAACAGCCGCCGCCTTTCCATCGCCGGGAAGACCGCGCAGAACCCCTCGCAATAGCGACAGGCATTGCAGATCTGCATGATTCGCGCGGTCTCTTCATGCGATTCGGCACTAGCAAGGCGGGCGAGATTCAGATCATCCATAGGTGACGGTCCTCTTTCATGGGTTTCAACCGCGGTTCAGCTGTCGGGCCGCCTCGGCGCCGGCGATGCGCCCGAACACGGCGCCGATGGTCATGCCGATACCGGCAAGATAGCCCTGCCCCAGCACATTGCCGGCCATGATCTCGCCGGCCGCGAACAGGTTCGCCGATGGCCGCCCATCCTGCATCAATATCTGCGCCGATTCATTCACCTCGACCCCCATATAGGTGAAGGTGATTCCGGGGCGCAGCGGAAAGCCATAGAAGGGCGGTTTGGCGATCGGCGCCGCCCAGTTGGTTTTTTCCGGCGACAGACCGCTGGTGCCGCAACCATCAAGGACCGACTGGTCAATCGGGCCCGGTGGGCAGGCGGCATTGAACGCGTCCACCGCGGCGCGGGTCGCTGCCGGGTCCAGCTCCAGCTTCGCGGCAAGCCCTTCGATACTGTCCTCACGTATCGGCGTGAAGACCGAGGGCATGAAGCGGTCAACGCCAACCGAATCAAGAATGGCATAGGCAATCTGGTCCGGCTGCGCGGCGACAAGCCGGCCCCAGATGGCATAGCGTTTAGGCCAGAAATCCTCGCCCTCATCATAGAATCGTTCCGCGTCCCGGTTGAGGACGATGCCAAACGGCACGCCATCGATGCGGCTGGCGATGCCGCCGTCGAATTTCGGCGCGCGCGCGTCAATGGCAACAGCGTGGCACTGGTCAAGCGCGCCGACCGGCCGCGCGCCATGGTCAAGCAGGCTTCGCAACACCGTTCCGGTATTGTGCGGCGTGCCCCGTACCAGGAAATTCCGCGCCGCCTCACCCCACCCTTCGGCAAGCCAGTCGAGATTGGCCTCGAACCCGCCGGCGGTGGTGATCACCTTCTTGGCCTGCAGTTCCCGGCCATCGGCAAGCGTGACGCCGTCGCAATAGCCATCCTCCATCCGCAGGGTTGTCACCTCCGCCTCATAGAGGAACCCCACGCCAAGCCCCTCGGCATGACGGCACAGGCTGTTCAGCAATGCGCGGCCGCCGCCAAGAAAGAAGGCGTTGGTGCGCCCGAGATTGAGCGTTCCGGAAAGCGCAGGTTGGAACCGCACGCCGCGAGCGCCAAGCCAGGATGTGAGTTCGGCCGATTTTTCCAGCGTCAGGCTGGCAAGCGTTTCATTGGTGATACCACGCGTCACCCGAATCAGATCATCGTAATATTCCTCGAAACTGTAGGCGTCGGTCAGCACATCCGTCGGCGCGTCATGCATCGCCCGCAGATTGCGCGTGTGGCGCGTATTGCCACCCCGCATGTCACGACTGGCAACCTCGATGACCAGCACGCTGCACCCGGCCTCGGCGGCGGTGATGGCGGCACAGAGCCCGGCATTGCCTGCACCGATCACCAGCACGTCCCACAATTGCGAAAAATCAAAGCGTGAAAGGTCGTTGTCGGTATTTGTATACATATGTATACTGGTACTGGATGAAACCTGTGAAAGTCAAGAATGCTGGCAGCATTGACTGGCAGCGGATCGGGGAAGGCCTGGCGGCTCAGCCAGACCTGAAGGGTGCCGCGCCGGCCCGCGCCGGCCCGGCTCCGCCGCCTCATCCTTGCCGCCATCCAGTCCGGCGCGCTGGCGCCCGGCGCCCGGCTGAAAGAGGTTGATCTTGTCACGGCGCTGGCGGTCAGCCGTACCCCGCTTCGTGAGGCGCTGACACGCTTGCGTGCCGAGGGGGTGCTGGAGCGTGACGAGGACGGGTTGCGGGTCCGCCGGCTCGACTGGCGCGATGTTCGCAGCCTGTATGAGCTCCGTGGCACGCTGGAATCGATGGCCGCAAGGCTGGCAGCACAGAATGCCGGTGATGCCGAGCGCCGGGTGATTGCGGATATCTGCCATGCCGAGGCAGAACTGGTCAACGGCGGCGCGATACCGGAAGAGCTGGCGCGCCATAACAGGCAGTTTCACAACGCCATATGGCAGGCGGCGGGCAACCGCTTTCTGTCCGAAAGCCTGGAGCGTCTGTCACGCTTGATGGTGCTGCTTGGCGCGACGGCCTATTCACTGCCGGAACGGGTCGTCGCCATACCCCGCGAACATGATGTCATCAACAATGCGATCCAGACGCGCGATCCGCAGGCCGCCGCCAATGCCATGCAGCACCATCTCGACACCGCGCTGGCGGCGCGGCTGTCGCTTCTCAGCCTGTCTGTCGATACGGAGCCCGACTGACATGCTGGCGGCCCACATGATCATGCCGACCTGGCTGATTGCCGATATCCGCCGCCTTGCCGTCACCTTTGCCGTGGCGCTGGCCAGCGGCTGGGGATTCCTGCAGCTTGGCTTCCCGGCCCCCTATCTGATGGGAAGCCTGTTCGGTGTCTGGATCGGTGGCGGACTTGTCACGCGGTTGCAGCCACATCTTGGCGTCGCCCGCTGGTTTCACAAGCCGGTGGTGCTGGGGCTTGGCGTGCTGATCGGCGCCACCTTCAACCAGGCAGTCCTTGAACAGGCGGAGAAATGGTCACTGACGCTTGTGACCATGGTGGGCACAACCTTTGTCGTGACGGTCATCGGTTATCTGTTCCTGCGCAGGTTCCGCGGATATGAGCCGCGCCTCGCCATCCTGTGCAGCGTGCCAGGCGGTCAGGCCGAGGCCATCGCCATGGCCCGCGAGATGGTCGACCGCGACTATGTTGTCGCGCTGTTCCATCTGGTGCGGGTTGTTATCGTCTTTATCACCACGCCGCTGCTGCTGCGCCTGATCGAGGGACAGGATGCGGTCGACCAGTCAAACGTCGCGCTGCAGACAATGCCAAGCATCTTCGATCTGCCGGTGATGGACATCATCATCTTCATCCTGCTTGGTGTTGTCGGCATGCTGATCGCGCGGCGACTTCGCATCCCGATGCCGTTCCTGATCGGCCCGGTCGGGCTGTCAACGCTGTTCCACCTGATGGGATGGGCCGATCTGCCGCGGGTCAATGAGTTCGTGATCCTGGCACAGCT
>RFZL01000079.1 GCA_009920665.1 Alphaproteobacteria bacterium
AAGATGGGCATCTCGGTGATCGCCTCCTATCGTGGCGGCGATCACCGAGATGCCCATCTTCGACATGATTTTCAGCAACCCGTCCTCGACAGCCTTGCGGTAATTCGCCACCGCCTCGGGAAGCGTCAGCCCAGACAGCAGGCCGCGATCATGCCGCTCGGCAATGGCTTCCTCGGCGACATAGGCGTTGATTGTCGTTGCCCCGACACCGATCAGCACCGCGAAGTGATGAACATCGAGACATTCGCCGGTTGCGACATTGACCGACGCGAAGGTACGCAGCTGCTGGCGCACCAGATGCGAATGCACGGCACCTGTCGCCAGGATCATTGGCAATGGCGCGCGGCTTTCCGAGACAGCCCGGTCGGACAGCATCACATGCTCGCATCCCGACCTGACGGCCTCCTCGGCCTCGGCCGCGATCCGGTCCATCGCCGCGATGAAATCATCCGGCCCGTCAATATCGAAGGTGCAGTCGATCATCGCCGCCTTGTCGCCAAGATAGGCGACAAGCGCATCCCATTCCGGCACCGTCATCACCGGCGAGTTCAGCACCAGATGGTCGCATTGCTCAGGCGCCTCGTCGAGAATGTTGCCAAGATTGCCAAGCCGCGTGCGCAGCGTCATCACATGACGTTCACGCAGGCTGTCGATCGGCGGGTTGGTCACCTGCGAGAAATTCTGCCGGAAGAAATGATGCAGCCCGCGATAGCGGTTGGACAATACGGCCAGCGGCGTGTCATCGCCCATCGATCCGATGGCTTCCTTGCCGGTCTCGGCCATCGGCTGCAGGATCAGTTCCAGATCCTCCATCGTCCAGCCAGCCATCATCTGGCGGCGACGGGCCTCGATGGCAGGCATCCGCCCGCGCCCCTTGCCGGCATGTTTGGCCAGCACGGCTTCCATCTGCTGCGCCCGGCCAATCCATTTCGACCAGTCGCGCTTGCCGGCAAGTTCGGCGGTCAGCTCGGCATCGAGGAACATCTTGCCGCGCTTCAAATCGATTCCCATCATCTGGCCGGGGCCGATCCGCCCGCGTTCCACGATATGGTCCTCGGGGACCACCACCATACCGGTTTCCGATCCGGCGATCACAAGGCCGTTGTCGGTGACGACATAGCGCATCGGGCGAAGACCGTTCCGGTCCATGCCGGCGATGACCCAGTTGTCGGCATAGGCGGCGATCGCCGCTGGCCCGTCCCATGGTTCCATCACCGAGTTGCAATAGGCATAGAGCTTTGCCAGCTCATGATCACTGTCGACGTCGATAGCGGCCGGGATCATCATGGTCTTCACCATTGGCAGGGTGCGCCCGCCATGGCCCATCAGCTCGAACACCGCATCAAGCGCCGCCGAATCCGAACTTCCCTTCCCCACCACCGGCTTCAGATCGTCGATCGAGTCACCGAAGATGTCCGAGGCCATGCGATCCTCATGGCAGGTCATCCAGTTCTGGTTGCCACGGATGGTATTGATCTCGCCATTATGCGCCAGCACGCGGAAGGGCTGCGCCAGCTTCCAGGTCGGCATGGTATTGGTCGAATAGCGCTGGTGGTATACAGCGAAGGAAGAGATGAACCGCCGGTCATTCAGATCCGGGAAAAAGGCCGTCACCTGTTCGGCAAGGAACATGCCCTTATAGATGATCGACCGGCTCGACATCGAACAGATGTAGAAATCCGAAATCAGCTCGGCGGTCACCGCCTTTTCGATGCGGCGACGGACGATATAGAGCTGGCGCTCGGCCTCGGTCTCGTCGATATCGGCCGGCATCGAGAACATGATCTGCTCGATCTCCGGACGTGTCGCGCTGGCCTTGTCGCCAAGCGCTTTGGTATCGACCGGCACCTGTCGCCAGCCATAGATGAAATGACCGACAGCCAGAATTTCCTGTTCGACGATGCAGCGACAACGTTCCTGCGCCGCCAGATCGGTACGCGGCAGGAACACCATGCCGACGGCCAGACGCCCGCCATCATCATCATGGCCGGTGCGGGCGATATGCTCGATGAAGAAGTCGCGCGGAATCTCGATATGGATGCCGGCGCCGTCACCGGTCATGCCATCGGCGTCGACGGCGCCGCGATGCCAGATGGCCTGCAGCGCCTCGATGGCGGCATCCACGACCGCGCGGGTCGGCTTGCCGTCCTGCGCCGCCACGAACCCGACTCCGCAGGCGTCATGCTCCATTTCCGGCCCATAGACACCGGCCGCTGTCAGGCGGGCCTCGTTACGGGCGCGCCGTGCAAGATAATTCCGCGCATCAAATCTGTTGGTCTTGCTCATCACTCTGTCCCGTCTTTTGTCTCAGGCGCCGGCGGCGGCCTGCGGCGCATCGCTTTGCGCCATGATGTAGGAATCGATCGCGGCGGCGGCGTCGCGGCCATCGCGCACACCCCAGACAACCAGCGAGGCACCGCGCACGATGTCGCCGGCGGCGAACACGCCGGGAAGGTTGGTCATCATGGAACGCCAGTCGATGTCGATGGTGCCCCATTTCGAGACCGCGAGTTCCGGTGCGCCGAACATGGCCGGCAGATCCTCAGGGTCGAAACCGAGCGCCTTGATCACCAGATCGGCCGGGATGTCATGCGATGAATCCTCGATGATCTGCGGCACCTGGCGGCCGGTCGCATCGGGCTGGCCAAGGTGAATTTTCTGGGCCTGCACGGCCCGCACATGGTTGTCGCCAAGAAAGGCCTGCGGTGCCGAAAGCCATTTGAAGATAACGCCCTCTTCCTCGGCATTCGCGACCTCGCGCTGCGAGCCCGGCATGTTGGCGCGGTCGCGGCGATACAGGCAGGTCACCGAGTTTGCCTCCTGCCGGATCGCGGTGCGAACACAATCCATCGCCGTGTCGCCGCCACCGATGACAACAACATCGCGGCCCTTGGCGTCCAGCGTGCCGCTGTCGAAATCGGGCACTGCATCACCAAGGCTCTTCCGGTTCGAGGCGGTCAGATAGTCAAGCGCCGGCACGATGCCTTCCATGCCGACACCCGGCGCGTTGATATCGCGCGCCTTGTAGACGCCGGTGGCAACCAGCACGGCATCATGCGACGCACGGATCTCCTCAAAGCTGATATCAACACCGATATCGACATTCATCCTGAAGGTCACGCCGCCATCGGCAAGCAGATCATGGCGCCGCTGGACAACATGCTTTTCCAGCTTGAAGCCCGGGATGCCATAGATCAGCAGCCCGCCGACCCGGTCATACCGGTCATAGACAGTCACCTGATAGCCGCGCTGGCGCAGCATGTCGGCGGCGGCGAGGCCGGCCGGTCCGGCACCGATGATGCCGACCGATTCAGACAGTTCCGCGACCGGCTGTGGCGGCTGCACCCAGCCATTCTCGAACGCTGTCTCGGTGATGTGCTTCTCAACCGCGCCGATGGTAACCGATTCAAACCCCTTCTCGATGACGCAGCTTCCCTCGCACAGACGGTCCTGCGGGCAGATGCGGCCACAGATCTCAGGCATGTTGTTGGTCTGCGCGGCCATCCGGTAGGCCTCTTCCATCCGCCCCTCGGCGGTCAGCATCAGCCAGTCCGGGATGTTGTTGTGAAGCGGGCAGTTGATCTGGCAGAAGGGCACGCCGCATTGTGAGCAGCGCCCTGCCTGGTCCTCGGCAGCGGTGACATCGAACTCGTCATAGATCTCGTCGAAATCCTGAACGCGCATCTCGGCGCCACGCTTGTCCGGCATTTTCTTGTCGGTGGTGACGAATTTCAGCATTTTGCTCGACATGGTTGTGCCCCGCTGTTCTGCCCGGTTTGTCCTGTTCCGCATCCCTGTCCAGACACCTGCTCTGCACAGAAAAGAATGACGCGTCCACACCCGGATCGGCCGTTTCAGCCAGTCCTCGCAATGGCACCGCGTCAAAAAAGTCAATATTAGTTACCCTTTTTCAGGAGAATTCGCAAGGACAACCGCATCAAGATTGTGTGAGAATCATAATTTGAGTCATTTTAGTTCCGAAATGAGACTAAATCAGGCCAGATCATGCCCCGGCCATCCCCGGCCATCCACCGATAATCCGGGATTCTGGGCGAGCCAGAATTTTGACCTGCGGGGGCTTTGCGCGTAGGTTGCTGACAATCAATGCGCCGACACGCGCAGAAGATGCCGTCTGACGGGGGAGAAGACCTGATGCCTGTTCTTTTGATCGTCCTCGTCGCCGCCGTTCAGGGCCTCACCGAATTTCTGCCTGTGTCATCCTCCGGGCATCTGGCCCTGATCCCCCTGCTCACCGACCAGCCCTATCAGGGACGGGCGATTGATGTGGCGGCGCATGTCGGCACACTCGGCGCGGTGATGCTCTATCTTCGGGCCGATTTACTCGCCATGCTGATGGCGTTGCGCCCGCGCGGCGATGCCGGACAGCGGCGGCTGATCATCCTTCTCGCCATGGGCACCCTGCCGGTGATCATCGCCGGCTTCCTGGTCAATCGGCTCAACCCGTCCTGGCTTCTCGATATCAGGACACTGGCCATTGCCAATCTGGTCTTCGCCGCGCTGCTCTGGCATGCCGACCGTGTGGGATCGCTTGGCCGGCAGATATCGGAGATGCGGTTCGGCAGCGCCATCGCCATCGGGCTGATACAGTGCCTCGCGCTGATCCCCGGGGCGTCACGGTCCGGCGTGACGATGACGGCGGCGCGCTATCTCGGCTTTGCCAGGGTGTCCGCGGCGCGATTCTCGCTGCTGCTGTCGATCCCCACCATTGCCGGTGCCGGGTTGTTGAAAGGCCTGGATATCATCAAGGACGGAGATGTGGCGCTTGGCATGGATGCGGCGCTGGTGGCGCTGCTGTCCTTCTGTTTTGCCCTTGCCGCGATTGGCTGGATGATGCGCTGGCTGGCGCGGGCCGATTTCCGGATCTTCGTCTGGTACCGGATGGCGCTTGGCGCCGTACTGTTGCTTGCGATTGCTGCCGGCGGTGTCGTGTAAGCCGCTCAGCCGCGCCGCGAGAATTGCCCGCCGGGACGAAAACAGGACAGATAACCCGGGATGATGGCGTCCACCGATGTTGGCGCGATGCCAAGATCGGCCAGCCCCCGCGCGTCATCCGACACCACATTATCGACTGCAAGCAACCGCACCTGGTCCATTGTCAGCGGCGGGTTCGGTAACAGCCCGGTAATCATCGCACCCAGCGACATCGCAGCCAGCGGCACCGGCACCAGCAACCGACGCCGCCCTATCGCATCCAGCGTGATTTCCATCAATTCGCGGAAGGTGAATATGTCAGGCCCACCCAGCTCGAAGACGCCGCCCGCGACAGACCCGGCACCGGCATCCGCCGTCTTGCCGCCTTTGGGCATGTTGCGGAACCCGAGCCCGACAGCCACCGCGTCAACCACATCGCCGACATAGACAGGCTGCATCTTCATGCGTCCGCCACCGGGAAGCGGCAGGCCCGGTGCCAGCATCGCCAGGCCGGCAAACCGGTTGAAGAAACTGTCACGCGGCCCGAAGATGATCGAGGGACGCAGGATTACCGCTCCGGGAAAGGCCGCATGAAGCGCCGCCTCGCCAGCGGCCTTGCTGCGGGCATAGCTGCTGTTGGAATCGGCACTGGCACCGATGGCCGACACATGAACAACGGATGTCATGCCAAGCTTTGCCGCCACCGCGCCAATGCGCCCCGGCAATTCGCCCTGCAACGTCGAAAACCGCTGCGAACCGCCCTCGGCCAGAATGCCGACAAGATTGACCACCGAATCGGCGGTCGCCATCACCCGCTCCAGATCCTCGTCTGACAGCGCGTTGCCGGCGACAGGGGTTACCTGTCCGACGACGCCCATTGTCTTGAGGAATTTCGCGCGTTCGGCATTGCGGCACAGCACGATGACGCGCGCGCCCTCGCGGGCCAGCATTTCGACGATGGCGCGCCCGACAAATCCCGAGCCGCCGATGACCGCAACCGTTCTGTCCATGACAAATCCCGCATGCCGATGTCGTTTCCCGTGAAAGAGTGATAGCGGCAAGCACGGGTCGGCGTCCAGTGCAGATTGGACCGGGCCGCCATGAGGGCCAGAAAGCAGCGGTACAGGCGCACGGATTCAGTTGACAAGCCGGGCCGGCCGGCTATTCTGCGCGCCTCCAACGACGGGCCATATGGCCCGGATCGCCCCGATGCCCAGGTGGCGGAATTGGTAGACGCGCTGGCTTCAGGTGCCAGTGGCCATTAGGCCGTGGAAGTTCGAGTCTTCTCCTGGGCACCACTTCTCTTAGATAAATCATTATAAAACAGCGTTTTGATCGTTATCACGGTCTCGGTAACCACCTTTTTATCCACCTCACAAAATCTATTTTTTTCTTACGCTGTTGCAGAGATAGTGGACACATGGATCATGCAAAATCACAGCAAGCGCGCGAATTTCTGCGCACCTATGTGGATGGCAACCGCAAGCTCATAACTGATTGGCTGGACGGTTCAGGAAATGCAGAAGACATTGGATCTCACCTGCTCTGTATCATGCTAGAGCGCCTAGCGATCGACGAAAAGCCGGACCTTAGCGGTATCGCCGGCGGACACGTCATTAAGTTGTTCCAAACTGTGCCTGGCGGGAGTTTGGCCTTAGGGCGTCTTATGGCGCAACGTTTGGAAGCTGGATTACAAATCCCCCCTGAACTCGTGCCACTTTGCGCAAAGCTTCTCCGTCAGCAGCCAATGTCTGACCTTGCTGGAAACGTTGGCAACAAACGAGGACCGAAAGCTAGAAACGGGCGCCGCGATGCGCTGATCTCTGTCCTTGCGCGAGTTTTGCAGGCTTATTTTGGTGTCCCTTTGACTGCAAACGACGCGCTGGCGGAAGACCCAGATCATCCAGACCCAGCATGC
>RFZL01000080.1 GCA_009920665.1 Alphaproteobacteria bacterium
CGGGACGGATTCGAACCGCCGGCCAAGCGATTAACAGTCGCTTGCTCTACCGCTGAGCTACCGGGGAAACGCCTGCGGAGCGTTATACATCACTAATTCGACGATGCAACAGGGTTTTTTGTGGTTTTTGGGTCCGTTGCGGAACGCCAGCTTCATTCATATGCGGCGAGGTCCCGGGCCAGCCGGGCAATCACCCCGTCATCAAGGCTTTCGACAATCAGATCGCCAAGGTCAACATGCTGGCGCGCCGCGGCCGAGCGGTCATAGGCCGGATCATAGTGATCCTCGAGGACGCGTGTGACAAACCCCGCCCAATCACCGGCATTGATACAGCTCTGCCACGCTTCCACCCGCTCATGACCGATCCGCGTCACCACCCAGCTGAGCAGGGGCTTCAGCCGTTCCGGCTCGGCAACGATATGGTCATAATCGGCGATCAGGAAACCAACCCGGGCCGCTAGCGGGGCGACCACCTGAAGCGCCGGCGCATCACGCATCCGGCACCACAGGGCGCGCGGGATGTGCAGGTCGCCGATCTTGTTGCTTTCCGCCTCAATGAAGACCGGACGTGCCGGGTCCAGCTCCCGCATGGCGGTAAACAGCCGTGATTCAAACTGACGTTGTGTCGGTTGCGGGTGTCCGGGCTCCCGGCCCAGCAGCGAGCCACGATGACTTGCCAGACCCTCAAGATCGATCACCTGTGCGCCGGCCTTGGCGACGGCCCTCAAGATACGTGTCTTGGCCGTGCCGGTCCGCCCGCGCAACATGATCACCCGCAGCCTTGGTGGCAGCGTGTCGAGCCCGTCAAGAACCGTCTTGCGATAGGTTTTGTAACCGCCGTCAATCAGGGTCACCTGCCATCCGATCTCGCTGAGGATCCTGGCCATCGCACCGCTTCGCTGGCCACCGCGCCAGCAATAGACAAGCGGGCTGAAGTCGCGGGGTGCATCGCCGAGATGGCCTTCGACATGCGCCGCGATATTGCGCGCCACCAGCGCCGCGCCGCGCCGCTTCGCCTCAAAGGCGCCAACCTGTTTATACATCGTGCCGATGTCTGCCCGCTGCCGGTCGTTCAATACCGGCATGTTGACCGCGCCGGGGATATGATCCTCGGCAAATTCGCACTCCGACCTGACATCGATGATCATGTCATAGGGTTTGTCGAGCCAGTTCGTTGTGCGTTTTATCGGTGGCGACATCAGCGGATCTCCGATCAGGTCCTGACCCGCAGGCCGGGCGTCGTATCATCAAACCGCCCGACGATTGCTGCGGGGACCCCACCGCCATGAAGCTGTTCAACGATCATTTGGGAATCCGCGGCCGGCAGGGCGGCCAGCAGGCCGCCACTTGTCTGCGGGTCGAACAGGATCTCCGTGGCCGGTCCCGCAGATCCATCGGTGGCAAGTCTGACAGCATCCCTGTTCTGGTCATGAAGCGTTGACCGGTACCCCTTGTCCAGCAACGTCATGGCCCCCTCAAGGCAAGGGATCGCGGCAGTGTCGATCTCGACCCCGACGCGCCCGCATCTTTCGGCGAGGTTCAGCGCGTGGCGGGCAAGGCCAAAGCCCGTGACATCGGTCATCACCGGGTTGTGGTCGGACAGGCGCCGTGCCGCGATGCCATTGTCCTGCGCCATGCTTGTGATGGCGCCAGCGACCCAGTCACCACGCGCGGCAAGCTGCATGTGCGCCGCCATGATCACACCGGTGCCAAGCGGCTTGGTCATCACAAGGGTCATATCCTCATCGGATGCCGGAACTGTTGGCGGTCCCTCGCGCCATCCGGTGATGGCGAAGCCGAGGCCAAGGTCGCGGCTCTCGCCGGTATGGCCACCGACAAGCTGGACACCTGCTTCGCTCAGCGCCAGAAGGGCCCCTGTCATCAGCTGTGTCAGCTGGTGTTGCTGGAGGTCAAGGCGGGCCATGCCCATGGTAACATTCGCCATCGCCCAGACAGGCACGGCATTGGCGGCATGGATGTCGCTCATCGCGTGAATGGCGGCAATGCGACCAAACTGGAACGGATCGCTGACGATCTCCGAAAGGCTGTCGATCGACTGCACAAGCTCGCCGCCCTCCGGGACCGGCAAGATGGCCGAGTCATCGGTCAAACCGTCGGGCGGCATCAGCCTCGCGTCGGCACCGTGTGCCACCGCAGCTGCAACCGCCTCGCGCATGGCGGCAGCCAGCGTTTCATGTCCTGTTTTCGCGCCACAGCCAAGACAGCGCATGGCCTCGAATGCCGGGTCCTTATGTTGCTGCGACGGGTCTTTCAGGCCGGCGAAGGTCCCGGGTGGAGGTGGCGACGGCATTTTCAGCTTTGTGTACTTTGCCATCCAGCGCCGATCAATCCATGTCTTCATCCACCACCAGCCGCGAGACACGCTGGCATGATTGCCACGGATACCGATGGCACGTCCGTCCGCAGTGCCGAGGATTGCCAGTGCCCGTTTCTGCGGCGTCCAGCGGCGAAGCCGCCGGCCATGAAGGTGGCGGCGAATATTGGTCGCCAGAACCGGTCCGGCGCGTACCGCATAGACACCGGCCTTGGGCCTTGGATCATCAACCATGGAGGCGATATCGCCGGCGGCGAAAATATGTGGGTGTGATACTGACTGCAGCGTTGGCTGAACAGCAATGAAGCCGCGTTCATCGAGCGTCAGACCGGTCTCGGAAAGCCATGCTGGCGGTGTCACGGCTGTAACAAGGAAACTGACATCGAATGCCTTCCGGCTGCCATCCTCAAGATACAGCTCTTTGGCCATGACCCCGGTAACGCTCTGACCGCAATGCACCGAAATTCCGGCTGCCGCCAGCGCGTCGAAGATCAGGCGGGCGGCACGGGTCGGCATTTCAGGCACAAGCCTGGCGCTGCGGGAGTAGATGTCGATTTGCGGGCGCGTTCCGGTTGCGTCTTGCCACCGTTTTGACAACGCCAGCGCCAGTTCACATCCGGCCACACCGCCGCCGATCACCGCGATCCTGCCTGGATAGCCAGCAGCGGTCAGTGCCCTCAGCCGGTCGCGAAACCGGCCAATCGGTTTGACCGGAATGCAATGCGCGGCCGCACCGTCAATGGCATTGAGGTCAGGCTGGCCGCCAATGTTGAGCGACAGCACGTCAAAGGGAAGGGGCGGTCGATTTTCAAGCCGGACAAGCTGCTGGTCGGCATCGATGCCGGTAACAGCTTCATGAATGAAACGCGCGCCGGCCATCTGCGCAAGCCGTGCCAGGTCAATGTGAATATCCTGCGCCGACCATACGCCCTCGACAAAGCCGGGAAGCATGCCTGAGTAGGGGGTGTTGATGTCCCGGCAGACAAGGGTCGTACGCAGACCGGGCACCGGTTTCATGGCAAGAGACTTCAGAACGGCAACCTGGGCATGACCGCCACCGGCAAGCACCAGATCGCCCGTGATTGTGTCGGCGGCGCGCATCAGGTGGGGTAGGTACCCAGCCGCCCCTTGAAATATGCCGCAGCCTCACCGTCGCGGGTGGCGATGTTCATAACCTCGCCGACAAAAATGGCGTGGTCACCACCGGGATATTCCGCCCACAGACGGCATTCAAAGGACGCAATGGCGTCCGCCAGAACGGGCTGTCCGGTTGGTCCCCAGTGCCAGGCTGTGTTGGCAAATCTCTCGGCATCAGGAGCGGCGAATGTCCTGATCATTTCTTCGCAGCCGGCAGGCAGCACATTGACGGTAAAGCCGGCAGAGTCCCGGAACAGCGTAGCGCGGTCATTCCCCAAATCGAGTGACCAAAGGATCAGCGGCGGATCGAGCGATACCGAATTGAAGGAACTGACCGTCAGCCCGTAGGGGTTTCCGGCGCCGCATCGTGTCGTGACAATCGTGACGCCGGTCAGGAAATGCCCCATGGCCGAACGGAATGCCTCAGCTGACACCGGGGCGAATGATTGTGTAAGTTCCTCTGGTTTCGCGTCCATTGACACTACCGGTTCCATCTCATGTCCCTGTTTGACGCGTTATCCTTGCGGATATGTGGCGTCTTGACCGTCATCATAACACTGCCTCCCCATATAGGTGCGACATTTTTGTCTGCAAAGCTGGGTCGTTGAAAAAGTACTCGATTGACAAGAAATGTCGGGCTGTCCGTCAGCGCGTCGGTCCGCGATCTCGCTTCGGGCGCAGAATGCTGGCGATGAACATCGAGGTGCGCGGCACGTAGGCGTAACGGCGACGTTGTTCGACCGGACGGATAAAATTGCGATAAATGGTGAAAATCATCAGCAGGATATGCGCTGCGGCGATCATGCTGAACATCATCGAGGCGCCATAGCGCTCGATGATCATGCCAGCGAAGAGCGGCGACACGATGGCCCCCGAGGCATAGAGAAAGATCAGCGAGGCGCTGAGTGTGATCATCCTGTCCTGATTGACAAAATCGGAGGCATGCGCTGCGCAGATGGAATAGATCGGGAAGGTGGTGAAGCCAAACAGGAACGACATCACATAAACCAGTGGCACACCACCGATACTGATATCGGCCACTGGCAGCATCATCAACAGGCACAGCGCACTGGCCATGATGCTGAATACCAGCAGAACCGTGCGTCGTGAAATCTTGTCGGCGAGAATGCCGGCCGGAAGTTGCGATGCCATACCGCCGATGGTGGAAACAACGAGAAACAGCGCGATTTGCGACAGATCAAGACCGACAGCAATGGCATAGATAGGGCCAACAGACCCGAAGGTGGCTGTCGACAGGCCGGCCACCACCACGCCAAGGCCTGCCAGCGGTGAAATGCGGATGGCGAAGAAGGGTTGATAGCTGACCCGTTCGGGAAGTTCGGGTTCCTTGCTCTGCGTCAGCGCCAGCGGCAGGATCGCCAGACACATGATGATCGCGATCAGATTGTATGACACATAACTTGCCGGGGTCAGTGTGGCGATGATGGCGTTGGCCATGATCTGGCCCGACATGTCAACAAGGCGATAGATGCTGAAAACACGGCCGCGAATGTCGTTTGTGATCTTTGCCTGCAGCCAGCTTTCAATGAGGGTGTAGCAACCGGCGACGGAAAATCCGGACAGCACCCGGATGGCCGTCCAGAACATGGCGTCGGGTATCAGCGGATGCGCGATGATCGAGATCACCGCCGCGCCCGCCATCACGGCGAAGGCGCGTGAATGACCGACACGCCTGACCAGATGCGGCCCGAATATGCAACCGAGAAGAAAGCCGGCAAAATGCCCCGATGCCAGCAGACCGATCTCGACCGGCGAGAAACCGAGCGCCTGGCCGGAAATCGCATCAAAAGGCCGCAACGCGCCGATACCCATCTGTACGAACAGGGTGGAAATCAGAAGCGCGGATAGGGAAATCAGCAGCCGCATGCCGGCGTCACCGTCACCTGATTTTGGGCCGCGGCGACATGGCGTGCCACGCGCAAAGCGTCAAAACCGGATTTGTGTAATAGAGTGTGGAGGCCCGAGCCGGAATTGAACCGACGTACACGGTTTTGCAAACCGCTGCATAACCACTCTGCCATCGGGCCATCTGCAAGCGTGATAGACCAGGTGCCAGCCCTCGTCAATCTGCGATTCTGAAGTGAGGTCCGGCAACATGTGATACTGAATATTGATCTTTTGTTGAACGATTTAATTCTATATAATTTTTAATTAACAAATTATTCATCATATCTGAATTCATAAGTGAAATAATATGTCGAGCAGATTCTATGTGAGCAGCGGAATATCACTTGTGGAACTGATGATCGCTGTCACCCTTCTCAGCCTGATCAGCGTGGCGGCGCTGCAGTTTGTCCGTACCAGCGAAAGCACAATGATCGGCGAGCAGGTTCTGTTGGATCAACAGCAGCGAAGCGAGGCTGTTTCCTCGCATATCTACAAGAAATTCATCAGCAGAACACTGGCAGAAACTGCCACCGAACAGACCTATCTTGATCCCACCATGGCGGAGGATTTGCGCGATGGCACCGGCGTGTCGCTGGAACCACGCTGCAAGCTTCTATCGGATGCGGATGTGGCCACCGGTACCTTGCAGATAAGGCATGATTGCATGACCCGTGCCGGCCAGAGCATCACAGAGCAGATGAATGGCCTTATAAGCCGGGGCGTAACCCTGACGTTCGGACTTGAAAACGGGGTTGGGCGTTGCTCCATCAGCACCCCATCCCGTTCGACAGTTCGACTGGCATCGCAACAATCAGCGTCGATGATCCGGTATGTCTTGCTCAAGGCCCGGACCCGACGAGTGGCGTGCCGGCTGGCAATCAGGTTCTGTTGCCGCGTTTTGTTGCGTTCGACACGGCTAACCCAGAGACATTTCACACGTCGCTGATCGAGCCGCCGGATGTCGAGAAGCCGGGCATCGGACTTGAAATGCCGGACAATCACTCCGTTGTTGGCCATGGTGGCCTGAATATTCTCACGATCGTCGAGGCGCTGGCAAACGAAGATATTACAAAGATTGAAGAAGTAACCAAATTACCATTAGAAACTTACTCAGTAAGTGAAAAAGAAGCAGATGAATGGCCTTATAAGCCGGGGCGTAACCCTGA
>RFZL01000009.1 GCA_009920665.1 Alphaproteobacteria bacterium
GTTGCCTGTTGCTCTTCCTTTGCCGTGCTCGGTTTGTCCCCCTCGATCAGGTTGGTCTCGGGCACGGTGCGCACCACCTCGAGACGTACCAGCGGCATTTCCTCCGGCAGGTCACGGCCAAGCATCGGCATGCCGAACACCACCAGCAGCGTGAACACCACATGCACGCCAATGGAAATGATGAAGGGACGCGAGATCATGATCGGTGCGCAGCTCCGGTCATTGTGGCTCCGGGAGCCTGGCGACAAGCGCGACGCGTTCGAACCCGGCGGCCTGGATACGCCCCATCACGCCAAGCACCTCGCCATAGGCCACCGCCTCATCCCCACGCACAAAAATCCGCACCTGCGGATTGGACTCGGAAATGGCGCGAAGGCGCGGCACCAGTTTGTCGCTTTCCACTTCGGTTTCCTGGAGATAGAGCGCGCCATCCGATTTGATCGAGACGACGAGCGGCGCGGCATCGGCGTTGATCTGGCCAGCCTTCGTCTTTGGCAAATCCACCTCGACACCGACCGTCAGCAGCGGTGCCGTAACCATGAACACGATCAGCAGGACAAGCATCACATCGACAAACGGGGTGACGTTGATCTCGCCCATCGGGCGATGACGGCGGCCGGCGCGCGACCTGTTGACCGACACCCCCATCAGCGGCCACCCTCGTCCAGCTGGCGCGCCAGCAGTGTGGAAAATTCCTGGGCGAAGGTCTCCAGCCGCCCGCCAACCCGATCCAGATCACCGGCAAACTTGTTATAGGCCACAACCGCCGGGATCGCCGCGGCAAGCCCGAGCGCCGTGGCGAACAGCGCCTCGGCGATGCCGGGGGCGACAACCGCAAGGCTGGTATTCTTTGACTCGGCGATCGACTGGAAGGAATTCATGATCCCCCAGACGGTGCCGAACAGCCCGACAAAAGGCGAAACGGAGCCGATTGATGCGAGGAAATTCATCCCCTTCTCCAGCCGTTCCATCTCGCGGGTTATGGTGAAGGTCATCGACCGCTCGACGCGGCCAAGAAGCGAGGCCCGCAAATCGGAGCGCGCCGCCGTCGCCAGGCCGCTTGCCTTGGCACGGCGCCATTCGCGCATGCCGGCGACAAAAACCCGTGTCATCGCATCGCGCGGATCGCCGCCAATCTCGTCATACAGCGCGTCAGCCGAACCACCGGACCAGAAGGCATCCTCGAACTGGTCGGAATGCCGCCGTTCATTGCGTACCGACGTGATCTTCTCGAAGATGATCGCCCAGCACCAGACCGACGCCAGAACCAGGAGAAGCATCACCGCCTTGACCAGCGGGTCGGCGGCCAGGAACAGCCCCCAGATAGTAAGATCGGAACTCGAATGCGCTACAAAACTGTCAACAGATTCCATCTGTGAACCTCATGCCACCCAGCACCCGTTTGGCCAGCACACCCCGCGAGACCGGTACCGCCCCGGCGTTACGGCCCGGAAACGGTATCAGGTGGCGTGGCGTCCCGAAGCCTGTCAACCACGACGCTGGGAATCCGCCGGGGTCGTTTCCCGCCATCCTTGCTGGCGGCAACGCACACTATGTCGACGAGAAGTCGGGCAAGAATGTGGCCATCGTCAAAATTCATGATGGTCTGATCGAGCTGCATCGAGGCCCCGCGCAGCGCCTTCATCCGGGTTTCGACCCGTAACGCCGCGCCAAGCCCGGCCGGCGTCAGATAATCGATATTCAGCCGCCGCACGACAAGCATCACCCCGTTGAGCGGCGGCCCCGCATCGCCGGCCAGCGCGGTTTCCTGCCTGATGCCGATCAGGCGTAGATAGGATGAGCGCGCGCGTTCGGCAAAGGCCAGATAATTGGCGTGATAGACAATGCCGCCGGCATCGGTGTCCTCGAACTGCACGCGTAGCGGGTAGTGGTGGCACCCGTCGGCGACCCAACCATCAAGCGAAGCCGGGTTGTCGATTGCCGTAGTGTCGATTGCCGTATTGTCGATTGCCGGGCCGGCGGGGAGATCACGATCCGTCATCATCATCGATATCGGTCAGCATATCGAGTTGCCGCGTCGCGCCCGGCGGCGGCGTCAGGTCGAGATATCCCCAGCCGGCGCTGGACAGGCACCGCCCGCGCGGGGTGCGCATCAACAGCCCGGTCTGCAACAGATAGGGCTCGATCACCTCTTCCAGCATGTCACGCTGTTCGGCCAGCACAGCCGCCAGCGTTTCCACCCCGACCGGCCCGCCGGCATAGTTTTCGGCAAGGCAGCCAAGATAGCGCCGGTCCATCGCATCGAGGCCCGCCGCATCGACCTCGAGACGTCGCAGCGCCGCATCCGCCACCACGGCCGTCACCTCACCATGGCCATCGACGGCGGCAATATCGCGGACCCGGCGCAGCAGCCTGCCGGCAATCCGCGGTGTGCCGCGCGCGCGGCCGGCGATTTCCAGCGCCCCGTCCGGGGCCAGCGCCATGTCAAGTCGCACTGCCTGATTGGCCAGGATCACCGCCAGCTCCTCACGGCCATAGAATTGCAGCCGCATCTGGATGCCGAACCGGTCGCGAAGCGGTGTGGTCAGAAGACCGGCGCGCGTGGTGGCCCCGACAAGCGTGAAGGGCGGCAGATCAATCCGGACCGAGCGCGCCGACGGTCCCTCGCCGATGATCAGATCAAGCTGGAAATCCTCCATCGCCGGATAGAGGACCTCCTCCACCGCCGGGTTGAGACGGTGGATCTCGTCGATGAACAGCACATCGCGCGGACGCAAATTCGTCAGCACCGCTGCCAGATCGCCAGCGCGCGCGATGACCGGGCCGGAGGTGGCGCGGAACCCGACACCAAGTTCGGCCGCGATGATCTGCGCCAGCGTCGTCTTGCCAAGGCCCGGCGGGCCATGAAGAAGACTGTGATCCATCGCCTCGCTACGCTCGCGCGCGGCGGCGATGAAGGTCTCCAGATTGGCGCGGCCACCGCCCTGCCCGATGAACTCGGCCAGCCGTTCGGGGCGCAGGGCGTTGTCGGCGCGTTCCGGCGCCTCGCCACTCACCAGCCGCTCTTCATCCTGCGCCATCTATTGCCCCACCTGCTACTGACCCATTTCCTGAAGCGCCGCCGCGATCAGCGCCGACAGATCATCGTCGGCCACACCGGCGGCGCGGGCACTTTGCAGCGCCGCATGTGCCTCGGTGCGGCCATAGCCAAGATTGACCAGCGCCGACATCGCATCGGCACCAACCGAGCCGGCCACCGCCCCGCCACCGACCGCGGCCGCCGGCGCGGCGCCGGACACCGGCAAGGCGCCGATCTTCTCGGCAAGTTCATTCACGACGCGCTGCGCCAGTTTCGGCCCGACCCCGTCAGCCCGCGCCACCATCGCCTTGTCGCCGGCCATGATGGCGGCCGCCAGATCATCCGGTGTCAGCACCGACAGGATGGCCATCGCCGCCTTCGCGCCTACGCCCTGGACGGTAACGAGCAGCCGGAAGGCCTCACGCTCCGCCGCATCGACAAACCCGAACAGCGTCATGCTGTCCTCGCGCACGACCATATCGGTCAGCAACGTCATTTCGCCGCCGCCAATCGACAGGCCGGCCTGCGTCTTGCCGGAGACCGTGGCGGCATAGCCGACACCGCCAACATCGATGATCACCATATTGTCGTCGATCCGGACGATGCTGCCGCGAAGCTGTGCGATCATGAGCTGCCTCCCGTTCCGCCGCCGGCCTCACGCGCCAGCGCCGCGGCGACAGCGCGCTCAAGCCCCGACCCTGCATCACCGGATGTGGATTGTGCCGGGGCACCGCCATCATGCCCGGCCGCGATCGCGATGGCCAGCGCGTCGGCGGCATCGGCATTGACCGCCTGCACCGCCAGCAGGCGCGTTACCATCGCCGCCACCTGCGCCTTGTCGGCGGTGCCGGTGCCGACAACCGATTTCTTGACCCGCCGCGCCGCCAGTTCGCGCAAAGGCAGCCCCGCCGCCGCGCATTGCATCATCGCCACGCCGCGCGCCATGCCCAGCTTCAGGGCCGAGGCTGCCGATCGCGCGACAAAGATTTCCTCGATCGCGGCGCAGTCTGGATGATGGCTGTCGATGACCGCCGCAAGCCCGGCCGCGATGGTCTGCAGCCGCACTGCGTCGGGGGATTTACTGTCGGGTTTGATGACGCCGTTGGCGACATGCGTCAGCCTGCCATCGAGCAGCGTGATCACACCCCACCCGGTGTTGCGGATGCCTGGATCAATGCCGAGGATCTGCATCCGCCCCCGTCCCGTCAGGCCAGCTTGGCCAGAATCTCGTCGGAGATATCAAAATTCGACGATACGTTCTGCACATCATCATTGTCGTCAAGCGTATCAAGCAGCTTGAGCAAGGTCGATGCGTGGTCCTCGCTGACCTCGACGGTGTTCTGCGGCTTCCGCAGGTGACCTCATGCCCCTCCTCGTCCGACTCGACATTGTCGGCACCGGCCTCGAGGGCCGCCTCGAACATGGTGTCGGCATCGGTCACATCGCCGCCATAGATGATCTGGCCAACGCGGTCGAACATGAAGCTGACCGAACCGGTTTCGCCAAGCGAGCCGCCGAACTTGTTGAAAGCGGCGCGCACCTCGGAGGCGGTGCGGTTCTTGTTGTCGGTCATCGCCTCGACGATCAGCGCGGTGCCGCCCGGGCCATAGCCCTCATAGCGGATTTCATCATAGATCTCGCCCTCGCCGCCTTCCGCCTTCTTCAGGACACGCTCGATATTGTCCTTCGGCATATTGGCGGCGCGCGCCGCGGCCAGCGCCGTTCGCAGGCGCGGGTTCGACGCGGCATCTGTGCCACCACGCGCGGCGACGGTCAGTTCCTTGATCAGACGTCCGAAGATTTTGGCGCGCTTCTTGTCCTGGGCGCCCTTGCGATGCTGGATATTCTTGAATTTACTATGGCCTGCCATGGTCTTGCGATCTTTGTTCTACGGTCTGTTTTACGGTCAGCTTTCCGGGGTCTTTTCCCGGCAAGGGTGACAAAAGCCGACGACCAAAGTGCCGCCTGCCACGTTGCTATAGCAAATTCGGCACCGGTTGCGCCAGTGGCGATGCACCGCCGCAGGCCGGCGCGCAGACCTGTCAGGTCGTCGGTGTGACCGGCGAGAGACGACCGCCGCGGCGCAGCGGCGCCACCGCCCTGGCAAGCCCCGTCTCGTCACTCTCGACAAGCAGGCCGCACAGCGTCACCTCGCCGAGGGCGACCGACAGGCGCGGCCCGTTGGTGCCGGTGAACCTGGCTGTCGCCGCCTGCTTGTCCATGCCGATGACGCTGTCATAATCGCCGCACATGCCACTGTCGGTCTGGAACGCCGTGCCGCCAGCCAGAATCTGGTGATCCGCCGTCGGCACATGGGTGTGGGTGCCAACCACCATGGTGGCGCGGGAATCGGCATGATGGCCAATGGCCATCTTCTCCGATGTTGCCTCGCCATGGACATCGATCATGATGAAATCGGCATCGCGGCCAAGCCGGTTGCGGACCAGCGCCCCGTTCACCGCCGGAAAGACCGGGTCGTAATCCGCCATGAACAGATTGGTGATGGCGTTGATCACAACAAGCCGCTGCCCGGCATCATTGGTCACGCAGACCGAGCCCTGGCCGGGCGTGCCCTCGGCCATGTTGATCGGCCGCAACAGGCGCGGTGTCTCCTCGATATAGGGGATGATCTCTGACTTGTCCCAGACATGGTTGCCGGTTGTCAGGACATCGATGCCGGCGGCGAACAATTCATCACAGATGGATGGTGTCACACCGAACCCGCCGGCGGCGTTCTCGCAATTCACCACCAGAAAATCCAGCGCCAGCTCGTCGCGGAGTGCTGGCACCTGCCCGATCACCGCCTTGCGCGCGGCGCGGCCGACAATATCCCCCAGAAACAATACCCGCATCAGACAAACCCTAGCTTGAGTGATCTTGTGTCGCGCCCGCACGCAATCCGGACGGTGTCAGCACCGCGTCGAGCGGCATGTCAAAAGGCCCGACCGGCACCTTATCGACCAGCTGTCCGTCAAAGGCAATGCCGATGGCCGTGACCCGCTGCCCGGCATCACGAAGTCCGGCCAGTGTGCGGTCATAGAAACCGCCTCCATAGCCAAGCCGCCAGCAGGCCGAATCAAAGGCCAGCATTGGCGCCAGGATCACCCGCGGCACCATCACCGGCGCCGCCGGCGATGGCTGGCTGGTGCCGTAGGGGCCGTCGACGAGATCGTCACCGGGGGCCCAGCGCCGGAAGATGAGCGGGTGACCAGGTGACGGTGTTTCGGGCATCGCTGTCACAATCCCCTGCGCCACAAGCGCCGCGACAAGCCGCAGCGGCGACAATTCCGAGCGGATCGGCATGTAGGCCGCCACCACGCCGGCGGGCCTTTCATCTTGCACCATACGCATGATGATGTCGGACTGCGCGGCCAGCCGCGCCGGCGCCTCGGGGTCCGCATTGACAAGCGCCTTGCGGGCGATGGCGGCCTGTTGTCGCAATTCAGCCTTCGCGGCCGCGGGATCGCTGGGTGTGTCTTGCATGGGAAGGGTGGCGGCCAGTCAGTGACAGGGGCGGGGGCGGCGGCAACCAGCGCAACCGCCGGCAGCTTCATCCTCTGTGACCTGCAGTGCAGGTGGGCGCCGCGGATAACCGGACCACGATCCGGCCAGAGGCAGCTCCCAAGAGATGATTTATGGCCCCAGGGATCGAAAATCCAAGCGCAAAGCCCAGTTGCCGCACAATGTCTATCTAGTGGGAAGACAGCCGGGATGCAAGCGCAAGGATCCTGTCCGCGGCGCTTTCCAACGCCGCCGCCGCAGCTTCACCGCCATCATCCGCGCCGGTGGCAGACGCGCCGGTGGCAGACGCGCCGGTGGCCGGGCCACCCTCATGCGCGCGGTCAGCCAGGATCAGCGCCGCCATCGCCAGCAGCCGCGCCTCGCCGATCTGCCCGACCGCGCCTACAAGCGACTGCAATATGGTCTCGATCTCGCCGGCCAGCGATTCGATATGGGCTTCCTCGCCCTCGCCGCAGCCAATCTGATAGGGCGTGCCGTTGAGGCGGATGGTGACAATTGACTGGCTCATGCCGTGCCTCCCTCGCTGCCGGAGGCATGCCGCACTCGGTCGATGATCTGCATCGCCGAGGTAAGCTGTTCATCGATCCTGCCGATCTCCGCAATGATGACTGCGCGATCAAGGCTGCCCTCGGGACCGGTCATATCTGGCCGCGTGTCAGCCGACCGGCTTGCCAGTGCCGCCTCGAGCTGCTGCAGCGCGGCTTCAAGCCTGGCTTGGGCTTCGGCAATGCGCGACATGGGTACTCTCCATAGCAGAATAGTCTCTGAAGCAAACTGGTCACTGAAGCAAACTGGCCACTGACAGGCGCGACCGGTCTGAAACAGGACGGCGAATCGTGGAGCCGGGGCTGACTTCGCGAAGCGCAGATCGCCGGCGCGGGGTCTCTGCGCCTTCACCGCCAAAGACTGCCCCAAGCGGGGAGTCAAATAAAGTCCGATTTTCTATCCCCGCCTTTTCCTTGACTTTCCAGGCCCTGAACGTCCCACATGCCGCAATCACGGCAAGGAATTTGTGCAGTCCGGGCCGACTCACCAATTGACGAAACGGCGTTGTAAGGGCAGATTGCGGCCTGTCGCCGCTGGCCTCACAGAGACCTTTTCGCCCGTGACATCCGTAGGAGATTTTCATGGTCAATTCCCCCGAGCGTCAGGACATGGCAAATGCCATCCGGGCCCTTTCGATGGACGCCGTCGAAGCGGCGAAATCCGGTCATCCGGGCATGCCTATGGGCATGGCCGATGCCGCCACGGCGCTGTTTGCCGACCATCTGAAATTCGATGCCGCGGCGCCGAACTGGCCGGACCGTGACAGATTCATTCTGTCCGCCGGCCATGGCTCCATGCTGATCTATGCGCTGCTGCATCTGACCGGCTATGAAGACATGACGATGGCGCAGATCCGCAACTTTCGCCAGATTGGCGCCATCACGGCCGGCCATCCGGAATTCGGTCATGCCGGCGGTATCGAGACCACGACTGGTCCGCTTGGCCAGGGATTTGCCAATGCCGTCGGCATGGCGATGGCGGAAACACATCTGGCGGCACGCCATGGGCGCGACCTTGTCGACCATTTCACCTATGTCATCGCCGGTGACGGCTGCCTGATGGAGGGTGTCAGCCATGAGGCCGCCTCAATGGCGGGACATATGGGGCTTGGCCGGCTGATCGTGCTGTTCGACGATAACGGCATTTCGATCGATGGCAGCACCGACCTCGCTGTGTCCGACGACACAACCGGGCGTTTCACCGCCTATGGCTGGCAGGTGCTGGCAGTCGACGGGCATGACATGAAGGCCGTATCCGAAGCCATCGCCGAGGCGCGCACCGAAGAGGACCGGCCGACATTGATCCGCTGCCGCACGGTGATCGGATATGGCGCACCGACGAAGGCCGGCACATCGGGCATTCATGGCGCACCGCTCGGCGGCGACGAGATCGCCGGCACGCGGTCGGCACTTGGCTGGAACCATGAGCCGTTCGACATTCCGCAATCGATCATCGACAGCTGGCGCGCTGTCGGCGCCCGCGGACAGGCCGCGCGCGAGGCCTGGCAGGCACGCCACGACGCCGCCGACAGCGCCGCGTTCGACGCCGCGATGGCCGGGGATTTCGACGCCGCCATCGATGATGCCGTCCGTGGCTGGAAATCCGCCCTTTCCGCAGACCCGCAGAAAATCGCCACCCGCGTCGCCAGCCAGAAGGCGCTGGACGCGATCGTTCCGGCCTGCCCGGCACTGATCGGCGGCTCGGCGGACCTGACCGGCTCCAACAACACCCAAGCCGGCGGGCAGGACATCTTCAGCGGTGCCAATCCGGCCGGCACCTATGTTCATTACGGCGTTCGCGAACATGGTATGGCGGCGGCGATGAACGGCATCGCGCTTCATGGCGGGGCGATCCCCTATGGCGGCACCTTCCTGATGTTCGCCGATTACTGTCGTCCCTCGATCCGCCTGTCGGCGCTGATGAAACAGCGCGTCATCTATGTGATGACGCATGATTCGATCGGCCTTGGCGAGGACGGGCCAACCCACCAGCCAGTTGAACATCTGGCGGCGCTGCGGGCCATTCCGAACCTTCTGGTATTCCGGCCCGGCGACGCCGTCGAAACGGCAGAGGCCTGGCAATGCGCGCTGGCCGCGCATGACCGTCCGTCGGTGCTCGCGCTCAGCCGCCAGGGGCTGGAGCAGTTCCGCCTTGGCGATCTGACGGCGAACAGGACAGCCGAAGGTGCCTATGTCGTCGCCGGCGGCGATCAGGACAGCCATCAGGACAGGCAGGTGACGATCCTGGCCACCGGATCGGAGGTCGGTGTCGCGCTTGCCGCCCGTAACCATCTGGCGGCCGACGGTATCGAGGCGAGTGTGGTGTCGGTTCCCTCGATGGAATTGTTCCGGCAGCGGGACGCCGCGGAGCGTGAGGCCGTTCTGGGCACCTGTCCACGCATCGTCGTCGAGGCGGCGATCCGCCAGCCATGGGACTGGGTGCTGCGCGACGGCGACGATTTCATCGGCATGGACGGCTTTGGGGCGTCCGGACCGGCCGGCGCGCTGTTCGCGCATTTCGGCATCACCGCCGAAGCCGTCGCGGCCCGCGCCAGGGCGATGCTTGACTAGCACCGGGACAACGGAAAAACGACAGGCGACATGAGGACAGGGCTTTGACAATTCGACTTGCAATCAGCGGCTTTGGCCGTATCGGGCGCATGGTTCTTCGCGCCCTTGTGGAAACACAGCGCAAGGATGTCGAAATTGTTCTGATCAACACCCCGGGCCCGGTCGAGACTTCGGCCCATCTCTATGAGTTCGACTCCGTGCATGGCCGCGCCCGCGCGCCGGTCAGCCATGGTGACGGCTGGATGGATGTCGGCACCGGCCGCATCGCGATGACACATGAACGCGACCCGTCGATGATCCCGCATGCCGATCATGATGTCGATATCGTCCTTGAATGTTCGGGCCGGTTCAACGATCGCGAGAAAAGCGCCGCGCATCTTGCCGGCGGCGCGAAGCGTGTCCTGGTCTCGGCGCCCTGCAAGGATGCCGACGCGACCATCGTCTATGGCGTCAATCACCATGAGATCACACCCGGGCAGCTTGTCATCTCGAACGCCTCCTGCACCACCAACTGTCTGGCGCCTGTCGCCAAGGTGATGGCCGACTCGGTCGGGATCGAGGCCGGTTACATGACGACGATCCATGCCTATACCGGTGACCAGCCAACACTTGATACAAGCCACAAGGATCTGCGGCGGGCCCGCGCCGCCGCGATGTCGATGATCCCCACCTCGACCGGTGCCGCGCGGTCGGTCGGCGAAGTGTTGCCGCATCTTCGCGGCCGCATGAACGGGTCAGCCATCCGTGTGCCGACCGCCAATGTCTCGGTTGTCGATTTTGGTTTCACCTCGAACCAGGATACCAGCACGCAGGAAGTCAACGCGTTGCTCAGGACCGCCGCCGAAGGACCGCTGAAAGGTGTGCTCGGAATCAATGAGCGGCCGCTTGTCTCGATCGATTTCAACCATGATCCGCACAGTTCGATCGCCGATCTGACGCAGACGCATGTGATGAATGGCCGCCTTGTCCGGGTTCTTGCCTGGTATGACAATGAGTGGGGTTTTTCGTGCCGGATGCTGGACAACGCGGCCGAAATCGGCAAAACACTCTAGCAATTCACCAGCGGGCGGCATCGAGGCCCGGCCCGACGCCATCATGACGCCGCCTGACGCGGCATGCCTGCAACGAGGTTCAAGATGAAACTGAACGGTAACGCCATCAAGCCCGGCAATGTCATCGAACATAATGGCCGGCTGTGGAGCGCGGTCAAGGTTGAGCATGTGAAGCCCGGCAAGGGCGGCGCCTTCGCCCAGATCGAGCTTCGTGACATTCGCGACGGCACCAAGCTGAATGAGCGCTTCCGCTCCTCGGAAACAGTCGAGCGGGTAATCCTCGAGGAACTGGAATGCACCTTCCTCTATGATGACGGTGACAATCTGGTCTTCATGCACAGCCAGACCTATGAACAGATGGCGATCAGCCGTGACATGGTCGGCGACAGCGCCGCCTTCCTGCAGGACGGCATGACGGTGACTGTCAACAGCCATGAGGGCGAGGCCATCTCGGTCCAGCTTCCCGACAAGGTGGTGATGGAAGTTGTCGAGGCCGACGCCGTGGTCAAGGGACAGACAGCATCCTCAAGCTACAAGCCGGCCATTCTCGAGAATGGCGTGCGGGTGCTTGTGCCGCCGCATATCGAGGCTGGCACACGCATCGTCGTCCGCCCCGAGGACGCAACCTATGTCGAGCGCGCGAAGGACTGACGAACCGGGGACCAATATGCCGGGGACCAATATGCCGGCGACCAATGTGCCGGGGACCGACACGTCTCGCGCCTGACAACGCCCGGTCCTGACAACGCCCGCTCCGGGCCCAGAAAAGAAAGTAACGCTATGGCCAGCCAATCGGCGCTGATCAACGTCATGCAGAAAGCCTCGATCCATGCCAGCAAGGGGTTGCTTCGCGATTTCGGCGAGGTGGAAAATCTGCAGGTCAGCCGCAAGGGCCCGGGCGATTTTGTCAGCCGCGCCGACATCAATGCCGAAAAGACAATCCGGCGCGAACTGTCAAAGGCCCGGCCTGACTGGGGTTTCCATCTCGAGGAAGGCGGCGTTGTCGAGGGGTCCGACCCCGACGCGCCGGTCTGGGTGGTTGACCCGCTGGATGGCACGACGAATTTCCTGCATGGCATCCCGCATTTCGGCATTTCGATCGCCGTCATGGAAACCGATCCGCAGGGCCGGCGCACCATCACCGCCGGCAGCATCTTCGACCCGGTGAAGAATGAATTCTTCTATGCCGAGCGGGGCAAGGGCGCGTTCCTGAATGAAAGGCGGCTTCGCGTGTCCGGACGCCGGGCGATGGCGGATTCGCTCTTTGCCACCGGCATACCGTTCCTTGGCCGCGGCGAAGAGGCCGAACATACAGCCTTTCTGAAGGAGCTTGGCAATGTCATGGCGGTCAGTTCGGGCGTGCGCCGCAACGGTGCTGCCGCGCTTGATCTGGCCTGGGTGGCGGCCGGCCGGTTCGACGGATTCTGGGAGCGCGGCCTCAGCCTGTGGGACATTGCCGCCGGCGTTATTCTGGTTCGCGAGGCCGGCGGGTTCATTTCCGACTTCGCCTCGCGCGACAAGGCGCTGGACAGCGGTGACGTGGTCGCCGCCAACCCTTCAATTCATGGTGATCTCATCCGCCTGCTGCGCGGCTGATTGCAGCCGGCCTCATTCCTGCCATTCTTTGACAGCAATTTGCAGATGTCCTTTCATCTGCCCTACCGCGCTGTTATGGGAGTCCAGGCCATGATGACCGACCCGCGACGCTATCTTGTGCGCATGCTGATTTTCCTGTTGATAGTTGTCGCCATCGCGGCGCTGCTTCATGCACCCCTGTGGCGCGCCTTCATGGGCAACCCGGCGCTGAACGGGGTGATTGTCGGCGCGCTTGGTCTTGGCATCATCTATACCTTCCGTCAGATCCTGCGGCTGGTGCCGGAGCGGCGGTGGCTGACCGGCATCCAGAAGACCGGCAAGCTTGACAACAGATTGGTCAAGCCGGTGCTGCTGGCGACCGTCAACGCCATGCTGGCCGACCAGCGGCAGGAGGCGCAGCTTTCCGCGCTGTCGCTGCGCTCGGTTCTCGACGGGGTCGCGGCACGGCTTGATGAAGGGCGTGAGATTTCACGCTACATGATCGGGTTGCTGGTATTTCTCGGCCTTCTCGGCACCTTCTGGGGGCTGTTGCAGACCATCGGCGCGGTCGGGCTTGTTGTCGGCTCGCTGGACACCGCCGGCACCGATTTCGAAGCCATGATGGCGCAGCTCAAAGGCGGCCTCGACGCGCCCCTGTCGGGCATGGCGACGGCATTTTCATCATCCCTGTTCGGCCTTGCCGGATCGCTTATCCTCGGCTTTCTTGACCTGCAGCTTGGCCAGGCGATGGGGCGTTTCTTCAATGAGCTGGAAGACTGGCTGTCCGCCTTCGCCCGCTTCAATGATGGTGGGCCGACCGGCAATGAAAGCGTCACCCCTCTGGCCGGCGGGATGAGCGAGGAAGCCGCCCGCGCCCTGATCCATCTTGGCAATTCCATTGCCGCAGGCGAAGACAACAGGCAGCGTGTGCTGGAACAGCTGTCCAGCATGAACATGACAATGGCCGCGCTGAACGAGGCGATGACGGACGACCGGCGTCTTCGCGAGCAGCTGGCGCAGCTGAACGCCGGCATCGCCCATCTTGCGGCCGACCTGCGCGATGACCGGACACGCTCGGCCGACGCTGTCACTGCCGAGCTGAGGTCGCTATCGAACGCCATCAACAAGATGGCCGGCACGCCCCCCCGCGCCACCCGCCAGACGAAAGGGTCCTGACGATGGCGCTGGCGCGGCTCGGCGGTGCCCGCCGCCCTGACAGCTATACCTGGCCCGGCTTTGTCGACGCGCTGGCGACCTTGCTGATGGTCATCATGTTCGTGCTGCTGGTGTTCGTGCTGATCCAGGTCAACCTTGCCTATCGGGTGGCTGGCCAGGACGCCACGATGAATGACATGCGCGCGCAGATCGCCAGCCTTGGCGAATTGCTGAACCTCGAGCGCAAGGCGAATGACGATCTGGCGGCGGAGCTTGCCCGTATTTCGCGCAATCTTGCCGATGCCACACGCGAGCGTGACGCGCTGGAGGCGCAGCTTGCCGATACCAGCACCACCCTTGAAGAGCGCGAATCCGAGGTTGCGCGCCTGACCGCGCTGCAGGTGGACAGTCAGGCGGCGCTGGCGGCGGCGGAAGCCTCTCTTGCCGACCGTGTTGCCGCGCTGGAAAGCGCCGAGGCAGCGCTGGTGGAATCGCAGGAACGTATCGCGGCGCTTGAGCTGACACTCGAGGAGCGGGTCGCCGCTCTCGAGGCAAGCGAGATACAGCGTCTGAAGGCCGAGAGCGAGCTTGCCGAGGCCGCTGACAGAAACACGCTGTCACTGGCGAGGATTGGCGAGCTTGAGGAAAAGAATGCCGCCTCGCAGGCGGAAATAATCCGGATGACCAATGCGCTCACCGCGCTGCGGCGGCGGATCGAGGAGTTGACCAGCCTGCTCGCCGAAAAGGAGGCGCAGGCCGCACGTGACAAGATCGCCATCGCCAGTCTTGGCAAGTCATTGAACAATGCGCTGGCCTCGCGCGTTCAGGAGTTGCAGCGCTTCCGCTCGGAATTCTTTGGCCGGCTGCGCGACATCCTTCGCGGCCGCGATGACGTCCGGATAGTCGGTGACAGGTTTGTCTTCCAGTCCGAGGTCCTGTTTGCCCAGGGTCAGGCCAGCATCGCCGCCGAGGGCAAGCAGCAGCTCGCCAAACTCGCTGTTGCGCTGAACCAGATCGCCGCCGAGATCCCCGAGGATATCGACTGGGTGCTGCAGGTTGAAGGACATACTGACGATATCCCGGTGCGGGCCGGGCGTTTCGCCGACAACTGGGACCTGTCGACCGAGCGGGCATTGTCGGTGGTGCGTTTCCTTGCGACGCAGGGCCTGCCGCCAAACCGGCTTGCCGCCGCCGGCTATGGCGAGTTCCAGCCGCTTGACAGCGCCGGCACCGATGAGGCGCGGCGCCGGAACAGGCGCATCGAAATGAAGCTGACCCAGCGCATTTCCGCCAATTGAGCCCGGCATTCACCTCAATGTGAGGTGAGGCCCGGCCTTCCTTAACCGCAACATGACTTACCTGAAAGGATGATCTTTTCAGCCAGGTCATGCATTCGATCACGGAACTTGACAGTCATGGCGCTGGGCCTGCTATGCGTCATGACAAAGGCTGTGCCGGCATTCTCATGCAGTTCCGACAGCCCGTGCGCGGCATCGGTCATTGACGGGTTCTTCCTGCCATTGATCACGACAAGCCTCGGCAATCCAAACAGGGTCCCGCCAACCCCGCAACCGCCGGCATCGGCGCGGCGCATTACCATCATACCGGAGATGTTGCCGGACGAGCCCCCACCGGGGCCGTCGGTGCCACCTGTGCCGCCTGTGACTGACCCGGTGCAGAGATTGTCGGTTACCCGGACACTTGTTGCCGGGACACTTCCCGATGGCGGGGAGGCGGATATGTTTTTTGAGATATTGCCGATTGCCGACCCGGGGCGGGATGCCCCGCCGGCACAGGTCACACTGCCGGACCTTGAACTGATGACGGTCGAGGGCGACCCTGACATGCTTTTGATGACGCATCTGGTTGTCCTGCCAACCGGCAATAGCTGGCCCTTGCAATCACTATCACAACCGGTAGCCATGCAGATCACATGCGGCGCCTGTGGACCGGATGGTGCCTTTCTGCGATTTGATGGAACCGGCATGTTCGAGATGCAGATCGAGTCCCGCGGTGGCGGGTGGATCACCGACATCGATCTGCGTGGCACTGGCGGACAGGTGGCCCATGGCGAGATGCATTTCATGCTCCATGAGTCAGACGGAAACATTCTCACCGCCGAACTGGCGGAACTGAGGCTTGTGATTGATCAGGACAGGATGGATCTGGCGACGCGCCTTCTTTTATGGCGCGGTGCGCGGCAGGTGATGGAAGGCGTCTTTGTCGGGATGCCGACCGGGGACTCGCTCGACAAGGGGGCTTTCACCGGTCAGTTCAGCGGCGCCGGATGCATTCCTGTCTGCGGCGTCGAGAACTGAAGATCCGCCAGATGGCGGTAGAGCGGTGATTCGGTGATCAGCTGTTCGTGCGTGCCGGTGGCGACAATCTGCCCGCCATCAAGAAGAAAGATACGGTCCGCACGGATCACCGTTGCCAGACGATGTGCGATGACGATTGATGTGCGATCCTTCATCAGCGCCTCCAGCGCTGTCTGAACCGCCGCTTCCGAGCGCGCATCCAGTGCGCTTGTCGCCTCATCGAGAAGCAGCAGTCCCGGATCACGCAGGATGGCACGCGCGATGGCGATGCGCTGGCGCTGGCCACCAGACAGGCGCACGCCCTTTTCGCCAACAGGCGTGTCATAACCCTGAGCAAGCGCCATGATGAAGTCATGCGCCTCGGCCTGGCGCGCGGCGGTGACAATCTCGGCCTCGGACGCGTCCGGCCGCCCAAAGCCGATATTGTCGCGAATGCTGGTCGAGAACAGCGCCGGGTCCTGCGGCACCAGCCCGATGAAGTCGCGGATGGCGGCAAGGTCGAGATCACGAAGGTCCTGCCCGCCAAGCCGCACCCGCCCGGCGCCCGGATCGTAGAAGCGCAGCAAAAGATGGAACAGGGTGGATTTGCCGGCACCGCTTGGGCCGACAAGCGCCACCCGCTCACCGCGGCGCACGGCAAGATCAACAGCGCTCACCGCCGGGCGGGATGCACCGGCAGGATAGACGAAATCGACATTTTCGAATTCACAGGCAATCTCATGGTCGCGCGACAGCGCCGCCGGTTGCACAGGCAGTGGCAGGCTTGCCGATGCCTGCAACGCCTGCGCGATCCGCTCGGCGGCACCGGCGGCACGCTGCAACTCGCCGGCCAGCTCCGACAGAAAGCCGGTCGAGGCGGCGACAAGGAACGCATAGAAAACAAAGGATGACAGGTCACCGGCGCTGATCCGCCCGGCCAGCAAATCCTGCCCGCCAATCCAGAGAATGGCCGAGATGCCGCTGAACACAAGGAAGATGATGATGCCACTCATCCAGCCCCGCAGCCTGACCCGCGCCAGCGCCGCATCGAGGCTGGACTCCACCGCCGCATCGAACCGTCCCCGCATCAGATCCTGCCTGCCGAAGGCCTGCACGGTGCGGATGGCGGTAACGGTTTCTTCGGCCTGAACAGCGACATCGGCAAGCCGGTCCTGGGCCAGCCGTGAGGCGCGGCGAAGCCGCCGCCCCAGGAAAATCAGCGGCACCACGACCATCGGCACCACAACCAGCACGACCAGCGACATTTTCGGGCTGGACAGCACCACCATCACCAGCCCGCCAAACAGCAGGATGACATTGCGCGCCGCCATCGAGATGGTGGAGGTCATGACCGTCTGCACAATCGCGGTGTCGGTGGTGATCCGCGCCAGCACATCGCCGGTGCGCGCCGTTTCATACCATGCCGGCGAGAGCGTCAGCAGATGGCCGAACAATGCCTGCCTGATATCGGCAAGAACGCTCTCGCCGATCTGGTTGACAAGGGTGGTGCGAAGATAGCTTCCGGCGGCAAGGAACAGCGCGATCACGGCAGTGCCGATCACCGCCCGGTCAAGCAGCGCCGGGTCCTGACGGCCAAGCCCCTCATCAACAAGATAGGCAAGACCGCGCCCCATCGTCAGCAAGGCGCCGGCGACCATCAACAGCGAAATCACCGCGCCGACAATGCGATGCCGGTGCGGGCGCAGATAGGGCCAGAAGACCCGCCACAGCGCCGCCGTTGAGAAGGGTCTGTCGGCCGGCTGTGAAGAAGGGGAAGAGGTCACGCTGCGTTGCCTGTCTGTCATATGGTCGGATGTGACCGCACCGGGTGGTACGGGACCGGGTGGTACGGGCCAATTCGGGCTTGCCTTACGGGGTGGTTGACGATATACCACCGCATCCGAATATTGACCAGCGCCGCTGACCGGCGCGCGCGGCCCAGGACAGCCCGACCGGCAGGAGCATGTTATGAAGAAGGATATCCATCCCGACTATCACGAAATCACCATCGTGATGACCGATGGCAGCGAGCGCAAGACACGCTCGACATGGGGAAAGCCAGGCGACGTGCTGAAGCTTGATATCGACCCGAAGACACATCCCGCCTGGACAGGCCAGCACCGGATCGTCGACTCAGGCGGTCAGGTGGCACGCTTCAACAAGCGCTTCTCGAATCTCGGCATCGAGTAAACCGCCGCGATCTCATCTGCGACCGGGCGAACAGGCCGGGCGCATGAAAAAGGCCGGGATGTCCCGGCCTTTTTGTTTGTCCGGCCTTTTCCTGTCCGGCCTTTTCCTATCCGGAGAGATGCGTCAGCCGCGCTGGCGGATCGCCGCCTGGGCCGCCGCCAGCCGTGCCGCCGGCACCCGGTAGGGGGAACAGGACACATAATCCAGCCCGACCTCCTCGAAGAAGGCGATCGATGCCGGATCGCCGCCATGTTCGCCGCAGACGCCAAGCTTCAGCCCGTCGCGTGTCGCGCGCCCCTTCTCGGCCCCCATGCGCACCAGCGCGCCGACACCGTCACGGTCGATCGATACAAACGGGTCGGTCGGATAGATTTCCGCATCGGTATAGGCATGCATGAAGGCACCGGCATCATCCCGGCTGATGCCAAGCGCGGTTTGCGTCAGATCGTTGGTGCCGAAAGAGAAGAACTCGGCCTGCCTTGCCAGATCATCCGCACAGACGGCGGCGCGCGGCAGTTCAACCATTGTGCCAACAAGATATTCGATCCTGACTCCGGTCTCGGCCATCACCGCCTCGGCCTCGGAATCAATCACCGCCTTGCACAGCTCCAGCTCCTTCGCCGTCGCGGCCAGCGGGATCATCACCTCGGGGACCGGCGCCTCGGCGCCGCGGCCGGCTATGGCGGTGGCGGCCTCGAAGATGGCGCGGGCCTGCATCCGGCAGATTTCCGGATAGGTGACGGCAAGACGGCAGCCACGATGCCCCAGCATCGGGTTCGATTCGGACAGTTTCAGCGAACGTTGCCGCGCCGTTTCCGGCGAGATGCCGGCCGCCGCGGCGACATCGGCAAGCTCTTCGGCGGAATGCGGCAGGAATTCGTGAAGCGGCGGGTCGAGAAGACGGATCGTCACCGGCAGCCCGGCCATGATGGTGAACAGCTCCTCGAAATCCTGGCGCTGCATCGGCAGCAATTTGGCAAGCGCCGCCTCGCGACCCTCGCTGTCGACCGCCATGATCATCTCGCGCATCGAAATGATCCGGTCGACATCAAAGAACATATGCTCGGTCCGGCACAGGCCGATACCCTCGGCGCCAAAGCCGACCGCGGTGCGCGCGTCTGCCGGCGTTTCGGCGTTCGTGCGAACAGCCATGCGGCGGATATCATCGGCCCATTCCATGATTGTCGAGAAGGCGCCCGACATTTCCGGCTGGATGGTATCGACCCGGCCAAGAAACACCTCGCCGGTGCCGCCATCGATGGTGATCGTGTCGCCTTCGGACAGCTCCTGGTCGCGAACAAAGACCTTGTTGTTCACCTCGTCAAACCTGACCTCGCCGGCACCGGACACACAGGCCCGCCCCATGCCGCGGGCGACGACGGCGGCGTGACTTGTCATGCCGCCCCGCGCTGTCAGGATGCCGGCGGCAGCATGCATGCCATGAATATCCTCGGGGCTTGTCTCAAGCCTGACAAGGATCACCTGATGGCCATTCGCGGCCATTTCCTCGGCCTTGTCGGCGGTCAGCACGATCTCGCCTGCGGCAGCGCCGGGCGATGCCGGCAGGCCCTGTGTAATCACAGTTTTCGGCGCATCGGGATCAAGCGTCGGATGCAGAAGCTGGTCGAGGGCAATCGGGTCAATCCGCAGCAACGCCTCATCGCGGCTGATCAGCCCCTCCTCGGCCATTTCCACCGCCATGCGCAGCGCCGCCGCGGCGGTCCGCTTGCCGCTGCGGGTCTGCAGCATGTAGAGCTTGCCCTTCTGGACGGTGAATTCGAGATCCTGCATGTCGGTGTAATGCGTCTCGAGCTGCGCGCGCACCTTGTCAAGCTGGCCGAACACATCCGGCATCGCCTCTTCCATCGACAACTCATCACCGCCGCCATTCGCGCGGGCCGCCGCCGTCAATGGCAGCGGTGTGCGAATACCGGCCACGACATCCTCGCCCTGGGCGTTGATCAGATACTCACCGTAAAAACTGTTCTCGCCGGTCGACGGGTCGCGGGTGAAGGCAACGCCGGTGGCGCAGTCATCGCCCATATTGCCAAACACCATGGCCTGGACATTCACCGCCGTGCCCCAGCTTGCCGGAATGTTGTTGAGCCGGCGATAGGTGGTGGCGCGGGCATTCATCCAGCTGTTGAACACGGCGCCGATGGCACCCCACAGCTGGTCATGCGGGTCCTGCGGGAACGGGCGGCCGGCCTCCTCCTCGACAATCGTCTTGTAGGTGGCGACCAGCGTTTCGAGATGATCACCGGTCAGCCCGGTGTCATCAAAGACGCCGTGGCGAAGCTTCAGTTCCTCGAGTTCATCCTCGAACAGCCCGTGATCGACCTCCATCACGACATCGGCATACATCTGGATGAACCGGCGGTAGCTGTCATAGGCAAAGCGCTTGTCATCGGCGCGTCGCGCCAGCCCCTCGACAGTCTCGTCATTCAGCCCGAGATTCAGCACCGTATCCATCATCCCCGGCATCGAGGCGCGCGCGCCAGAGCGCACCGAGACCAGAAGCGGGTTCTGTGGATCGGCGAAGCGGGCACCCGTTTCGGCCTCGATCCGCGCCACCGCGTCAGCGACCTGGCCACCAAGTGTCTCGGGATAGGTGCGGCCATTGTCGTAATAACGCGTACACACCTCGGTCGAGATGGTGAAGCCGGGCGGCACCGGCAGACCGATGCCGCTCATCTCCGCAAGATTGGCGCCCTTGCCACCAAGCAGATTGCGCATACTGCTGTCGCCGTCACTGCCCTTGGCACCGAAACTGTAGACCCACTGAATCGAACTGTCGTTCATCGACCGTTACCCCTCTAGTCTGGAGAAATCCGCGACCCGTTGCATGGCCTGCCTGACCATGGCCAGAAGACCGAGGCGGTTCAGCCTTGTCGCCGCGTCATCATGATTGACCACAACGCTGTCAAAGAAGCTGTCAATGGGCTGACGCAGCCCACCAAGCGACTGCATGACGGCAAGAAGCTCGTCACGGTCCTGTATCTTTGACCCGGGCTCCGGCAGCGCAGTGAGCGCCGCATGAAGCCCGGTTTCAGCGTCCTCGACAAACAGGTGAGGGTCGGAAGTGGGGGAGAACACCTGTTTGGCCTTGCTTTCCTCGGCCTCGAGAATACTTGCCGCGCGCCGCCAGCCGGCGACAAGGCCCGCCCCGTCATCACCGGCAAGGAAAGTGGACAGAGCCGCCGCCCGGTCGGCAAGCCCCAGAATATCGTCATGGCCCGGCCCGGTGCCATCACCAAGCGCCGCCGCGACAATGTCATGCGCCAGACCGGCATCGCGGAGGCTGACGCGCAGCCTTTCCCTGATAAACGGCTCCAGATCGGGATCGGGGGCGGCAAACCCATGCGCGCTGGCGGCTTCGGTCAGGACAGGCAGAAGCGGCATTCTGATCCGTGTTTCCAGAATGATCCTGATGATGCCAAGCGCGGCACGGCGCAGCGCGAACGGATCCTTCGAGCCGGTCGGTTTCGCACCGACGCCAAAAAACCCGACAAGGCTGTCGATCTTGTCGGCAAGCGAGACGACGCAACCCTCGGCGCTGGCCGGCAGGTCATCGGACGGTCCCTGCGGGCGGTAATGCGCCGCGATGGCAGTGGCGACGGCATCCGACTCGCCATCATGGCGGGCGTAATAGCCGCCCATGATACCCTGCAGTTCGGGGAATTCGCCAACCATGCCGGTGACAAGATCAGCCTTGGCAAGACGTGCCGCCCGCACCGCCATCTCGGCATCGCACCCGGCGACCGAGGGGGCCATCACGGCGGCAAGCCTTTCCAGCCGTGCTACCTTGTCGCCAACACTGCCAAGACCCTCATAGAAGGCGATATCGGCAAGCTTGGGCAGTTGCGCATCAAGCGTCGCCTGCCGGTCCTCGTTCCAGAAGAATTCGGCATCGGCGAGGCGGGCCCGCAACACCCGCTGATTGCCGGCAAGGATCACCGCGTCGCGGTCCGCATCGGACAGCCTGTTGCTGATCACGACAAACCCGGGTTGCAGCGCGCCATCAGCGCTTCCGGTCGTCAGATATTTCTGATGCGTGCGGATCGACGCCTCCAGAACCTCGTCCGGCAGCGCCATGAAGCGGTCCTCGATGGTGCCGAACAGCGGCGTTGGCCATTCGACAAGGCCGCAGATCTCATCGATCAGACCCTCGTTGGGGCGCAGCGACGAGCCGGCATCGGCGGCCAGACCGGCGGCGCCATCGACAATGGCCTGCCGGCGTTCGGCGCGGTCGACCATGACATGACCGGCGCGAAGACGCGCCACATATTCCGCGGCGCCAGCGACGCCGGCAAGGTCGATATCCTGCGGACTCTCGAAATAATGGCCGCGGCTTGCCGATGTGAAAGGCAGGCTGGCCCCACCAAGGTCGAGTTCGCCGGCAAGCGGCGCGCCGCCAAACAGCAGATTGACCCGGTGAAGTGGACGTACCCAGCGAAACCGCGTGCCACCCCAGCGCTGGCTCTTTGGCCAGGGGAACTCGGCCAGCACGCCACCGACCATGGCCGGCAGCAGGGTGGCGGCATCAACCCCCGCCTTCTCGATCCTGGCGAACAGAAAGGTGCCTTTCGGCGTGTCTTCCTCAACTAGCTGGTCGCGTGTCAGGCCGGTTGATTTCAGGAATCCCTCGATGGCCTTGTCGGGGGCGTCGGCACGCGGGCCGCGGCGTTCCTCGCTGATATCGGGCTGGCGCTCGGCCACATCATCGACATAGAGCGCCAGATGACGCGGCGCAACAAAGCCATGCGCCCCGCCATGCGACAGGCCGGCATCAGCAAGCCGCGCCAGCATCATACGCTCCAGATCCACCATGGCGCGGGGCTGCATGCGGGCCGGAATTTCCTCGCAGATGATCTCGATCAGAAGGTCAGCCATCGTTACCTCCCGCCGTGTCAGCTTGCCCGATCCAGGCCTCGCAGCAACCGCGCGCCAGCGCCCGCACACGACCGATATAGGCGGCGCGCTCGGTCACCGAAATCACCCCGCGAGCATCCAGAAGATTGAACAGGTGGCTTGCCTTCATGCACTGGTCATAGGCCGGAAGCGCCAGCGGCGGTGTCGCCGCCAGCAACCTGTTGCATTCATCCTCGGCGTCGCGGAAATGCCGCAGCAGCATGTCGGTCTCGGCATGATTGAAGTTCCAGTCCGAGAATTCCACCTCGGCGCGGTGGAAGATATCGCCATAGCGTTTGCCGCCCTGTTCGGCCGGCACGCCGTCCCAGTCGAGGTCATAGACATTCTCGACACCCTGGATGAACATCGCCAGCCTTTCCAGACCATAGGTCAGTTCCAGCGGCACCGGATCACATTCCAGACCGCCGACCTGCTGGAAATAGGTGAATTGCGAGACCTCCATGCCATCGCACCAGACTTCCCAGCCAAGTCCCCAGGCACCGAGCGTCGGTGATTCCCAGTCATCCTCGACAAAGCGGATGTCATGCGCTGCCGGATCGAGGCCGATGGCGGCAAGGCTGCCGATATAGAGCGCTTGCGAATCCGGCGGTGACGGCTTGAAGATTGTCTGGAACTGGTAATAGTGCTGCAACCGGTTCGGGTTTTCACCGAAACGCCCGTCGGTGGGGCGCCGCGAGGGCTGCACATAGGCAGCGCGCCAATGGTAATCCGGGCCAAGCGAACGCAGCGTCGTCGCCGGGTGAAAGGTGCCGGCGCCAACCTCCATGTCATAGGGTTGCAGGATCACTGCGCCCTTCTCGGCCCAGTATGCCTGAAGCTTGAGAATGATGGACTGGAAGTCCAACCCGGGCTGGGTCGTAAAGGTTTTGGCCATCCGCCGATTTTCCGATGAACAGATGCCCGCAAACTAGCCGCAAACCGGGCCGCAATGCAACCCGTTGAATCGGTCAGGACCGCAACTCACGACCGGTAGGGGCAACTCTCGCGCTCGCATGGCTCACCGGCCACCCAGGCCCGGCAGACCGCGCATTCCTCAAGATCGAGCGCGCCGTTGCCGGTGCGGTCCCCGGAGGTGTCTGGCGGATTGCCTTTCGAGTTGCCGCCGCGACGCTCCAGCAGGCGGAACCCCATCCAGACAGCCCACAACACCGCGGCGAGGGCAAGAAGCTTGGGAAGTGAGGGTATCATCGTCAGCGATCTCCGGTTATCGGGCCATCAGGCCGGCAGGTCACAGACCGTATCGCGACAGGTGCGCGCGCTCAACCGCCAGTTCGACAGCGTCCTCGACGGCATGCGCCGCCGCCGCGCTGCCGATGGCATGGCCGAACGCGCCCGGACCAAACGCGGCCGGGCCGAACGCGCCTGGCAGGCCGCCGACACCGCCGAACAGGCGTTTCTTCGGCTGGATGGCAATCAGATCAACCGTCTCGCCAAATCTGTCTGTCACCAACCGCCGGCATTCACCAATGCCATCGATCAGGCCAAGGTCCGCCGCCTGCTGGCCGGTCCAGAAAGCGCCGCTGAACAGATCATTATGGTCGCCGGTCAGCTTGCCGCCGCGCCGGTCGATGATGTGGTCGATGAATTGCCGATGAATTTCCTGCTGCAGGGATTTCAGCCGTTCGACATCACGTTCCGATTCCGGCTGGAAGGGGTCGAGAATCATCTTGTTGTCGCCGGCGGTATAGACCCGCCGGTCGACGCCGATGCGATCGATCGCACGGTCAAATCCAAACCCTGCAGAGACGACACCGATCGAGCCGATAATCGAGGCCGGGTTGGCATAGATTTCGTCGGCGCTGGCGGCAAGCCAGTAACCGCCGCTGGCCGCCACATCCTCGCAAAAGGCGAGAACCGGCACATTGGCCTTGCGGGCGAGGTCGCGAATGCGTTGCCCGATCAGCGAGGACTGCACGGGCGAGCCGCCCGGGGAATTGATGATCAGCGCCACCGCCCTGGCGTTTCTGATCGAGAACGCCTTTTTCAGCTGTGGTTCCACCGCCTCGAGCGAAATGCCGCGCCGCAATCCACCGCCGCTGGAGATCACGCCCGACAGGCGCACCACCGGCACAACCGGGCGCCGACGACGCCAGAACAACAACCGCGACATCACCCGTCAGACCCCACTGTCGCCGCCGCGCCGACGCGTTCCGGACAGCGGGCGCGCCGGGTGGATGACCGACAGCGGGGTGCCGCCCATCACCTGTTCGGCGGCATCGGTGAATCCGCCATCGTCACGGTGCAGGACCAGCCCCGGAAGGACCGCCCCCGGGCCAGTGACATCGCGGCGGACCTGTACGATGACCCGGCCTGCCGGGCTGGAATGGCGTGGCCAGAGCGGAAACAGTACCGCCTCACCAGCGCCGTTGGCATCAAACAGGCTAATCAGTTCCGGCACCCGGTCGGCGCGGCAGATGAAGGTGATTTTGGCCCGCGGCTTGGCCGCCCAGACAGCGGCCCTAACCCAGTCGGCCATTTCGGTATTGTCACCCATATGCGCCATCGCGCGGGATTCGTTCTGTGGCTTCGTGCCATGCGAATTGTGATAGGGCGGGTTGCTGACAACATGGTCGAAACTGCCGGCCAGCACCGGCGGCAGTTCGCGAATATCGGTGGTCAGAATGCGCACCCGGTTGGCAAATCCGTTGGTGGCGGCATTCTCCTCGGCGATCGCGGCGAGATCAGCCTGTTTTTCAACGGCCGTGACCTGAATCTCGCGAAGCCGGTGCGCCAGGCACAGGCAGACGCCGCCAACTCCGGCCCCCAGATCAAGGATTCGTCCGCTGTCGGTGGCCACCGAGGCCGCCAGCAGCACGGCATCGGTGCCGACACGATAGCCGTCGGCGGGCTGCGTGATCTTGACAGCCTCGTTCAGCAGATGATCATGCGTCACCTGCATCATCTGCATCTCGCCATCGGCGGTATCGCTTTTGACCTTCTTAGTCATGATCGAACCCCGCCTTCGTAACCTTCAGTCATCATAGTATTCCTCTGCATCACGCAGAATTGTCTCCGCCGCCAGCCTTTGCGCCGGCGACACGGCAAGCCGCCGCGGAAAGGCCCCGATGCCGGCCTCCAGCGCCGAGATGTTGCCATCGAACACCTCGGTGCGGATGCCCGAATCCGCCAGCAGCGCCCGCAAGAAGGACAGCCGCACGGGATTGGTTGTCCGGACCAGCGTCACCATGCCACAGATATGCGCCAAAAGCCGCCATTAGCCAAGACCTGTCGCAAAAAAACCGCCATTCGGGCATCCCTGCGGCGAATTGCCTGTAAGCCGGGGCGGGCAGCTGTTTTCGCTTGCCCCGGGCCATGCCGGGGAGATACTAGGGGACAGCACCGACACTTGGATTTCCGCCAGCCATGAAGCTCTCCCCCGCCACGCCCATGCATGACGACACGCCGTCGCTCGCGCCGCTCGTCTCGATGCTGGCGGCCGACATGGACCGTGTCAATGCGACGATCCTGGCGCGGATGGACAGCAAGATTGCCCTGATTCCACAGCTTGCCGGGCATCTCATCGCCGCCGGCGGCAAGCGCATGCGCCCGATGATGACGGTGGCCGGCGCGATGCTGGGAAGCCGTGATGCCGCCGCGCGCGAGCCGGCGGTGAAGCTGGCGACGGCGGTGGAGTTCATCCATTCGGCGACCCTGCTTCATGATGATGTCATCGATGAATCGGCGCTGCGCCGCGGCCGCGATACCGCCAACGCGCTGTGGGGGAATGATGCCTCGGTTCTGGTCGGGGATTTCCTCTTCGCCCGCGCCTTCGAGTTGATGGTCGAGGCCGGCGATCTGACCGTCCTTGGCAGGCTGGCATCGGCGGCGGCGCGCATCACCGAGGGCGAAATCAGGCAGATGGCCATTACCGGCCAGCCGGACACCCCGCCAGAGGATTATTACGACGTGATCGAGGGCAAGACGGCGGTGCTGTTTTCTGCCGCCGCGGCAGCCGGCATCGAGATCACCGGCGCCAGCACGGCGCGGATCGAGGCGATGCGGGTCTACGGGATGAAGCTTGGCATGGCGTTCCAGATCATGGATGACGCGCTGGACTACACCGCCTCGGCGGATGATATGGGCAAGAATGCCGGCGATGATTTCGCCGACCAGAAGATCACGCTGCCGACGATCCTGGCCTGGCAGGATGGTGACGCGGATGAACGGTCCTTCTGGCAGCGCACGCTTGGCGACGCCGAATTCGCCGATGGCGATCTTGCCATGGCGCAGGGCATCCTGGCCCGGCATGACGCGGTGGGTCGTGCCATCAGCATCGCCCGCGGTCTCGCCGACGAGGCCGCTGCCGCGCTGGACCCGTTCATGGATGATGGTGCGACCGCGCCGCTCGCCGCCGCGCTGGCCGACGCGGCGCGTTTCGCCGCCGCCCGCAGCAGCTAGATCAGACTTACCCGGAAGTGCCGCGCAGCATCGCCGCGATATCGGTGGCGCGCCGGCCTGTCTGGGCGGCCCAGCGGCTGTCCAGCGCCTCGGCGGCGGCTTTGTTCCAGTCACCGCACCGCACCGCAACGCGAAGACGGGTGAACCCGGCAAGGCGCGGCCCGCCGAGATTGAACGCCATCGAGACCAGCGCATGCCGACGCGCCTTTGATGCGCCGGCAAAGGCAGCACCGAACTGATCACCGCAGATCGATCTTGCCAGCGCGATGTCAGTCGCCAGCAGATAGTCGATCTCGTCACCGGCAAGCCCGCGATCGGTCAGGTTGCGGCCAACCCCGATGGTCAGCCTGCCGGCGGTATCGAGATAGGGGAAGGCGCGCCGGAACGCCTCCATCTCCAGCCGGTCTGCCACCTCCTCCAGCGCATCGGCCCAGGCGTCGGCAAAGGCCCGATCACGCCGGCGCCATTCATAGCAACGCGACCGGCAGGTGCCGGCAGCGCGGGCAGCGGCACTGACATTGCCGGTTTCCCGCAATTGCACCAGAAACGCTTCCTGCCAGCCGGGCGGGGCGCCATCAGGCTGGCGGTGGCTCGTCATGGGTGTCGGATATGTGAATGGTCTGATTGGCAGTGTATAATAGGAAATATCCTATTTTGTGTCATTTGTCAAGCTGATTTCTGATCAGGCCCGGTCAATTCCACCGTGACAAGCGCCGCAAGCGCCCGTCTATGGTCACGATTCAGCGTTGTCCGGCTGCGCCGATGGCGATGGCACAGCTCGGCCCATCTGACGCCGCAGGCGCGTGCCCATAACAGCTCCCGATGGCGCGGCGGCAGGTTCCATAATAGCATCGCCAGCCTGTCCAGATCATCGATTGCCGCAGGTGACGGCCGTGCCCCTGATACGCTGCGCGTGGCCGCAATCGCAACGCGGCTCTCACGAATCATCTCCGGCCAGGCGCTGCGCGTGCCGGCAGGACGTGTGTCGGCGGTTCGTGGCAGCCGACCCAACGTGTCAACGGCCCGTACAAGACGCACCGCCATCGCCCGCATCTTTGCCGTGTCACCGCCAACAGCACTGTCGCGGTCTGGCGTGCCGTTACAATTTGCCTTACCGTTCTGATTTGAAGATATCCGCGATGAATTCATTGAGTCCGCCTCTGCCCTTGCCAGATGAAAGGAATTTTCCTATCATGCATCATGGGTTGAGCACCATGACCCGAAAGGATCAGTTGGCCTCACCTCTCCGGATCGTGAAGACAACAACGCGGACAGATCGCCAATGACAATGTTCGAGACCTCATCGCACGGCCCCTCATCGCACCGGCCATCGGCGGCTGGCGGCGACGGGCTGGATCCGGCACGGCGGGCGGTGCGGCGCGCCGTCGACGCCACCGGGCTGACATTGAAGGAGGCATCGCGCGCATTGGGGCGCAATGACGCCTATCTGCAGCAATTCCTCTATCGCGGGTCACCGCGCCGCCTTCCCGAACAGGTGCGGCTGCGGCTTGCCGCGCTCACCGGCACCGACCAGTCGCACTTCCTCGATCCGGACCTGCAGGCATTGCAGCCGGCACGCCATGAGCGGCTGATCTGCGTACCGTTGCATGCGGTTCATGCCGCCGCCGGCGGTGGCAGCTTTGAAAGCGAAGACGATGAGGCGCAGGCTGGCCTGTCCTTTCCGCCCGATCTTCTGCGCCGCATTACGGCGGCGCCGGCCGGTGGGCTGAAATTGCTGTCTGTCAGCGGTGATTCGATGTCACCGACGCTCGAGGATGGTGATCTGGTAATGGTCGATACCGGTCGCCGCATGCCCTCGCCGCCCGGTATTTTCATCCTTGATGACGGCGTGGGGCTTGTCGCCAAGCGGGTGGATGCGATACCCAATACAACGCCGCCACAACTCCGGCTGTCCTCGGACAATCCGGCCTACAGCAACTACCAGCGCCGGATCGACGAGGTTCACATCGTTGGACGTGTCGTCTGGTTCGCCCGCAACATCTGAGAGGGTTTCATGAAGCGCCGCCATTCCGACAGAAAGCGTGAGCGTGCCGGCCGCCTGCCGCGTAACGCGGCGCCGGTGGAACTCGACATCACGCATGTCGGCGGGCGGGGTGACGGTGTCGGCACGGCGTCCTGGCGACACAATCATGTGACCGCCGACCATACGGTTTTCGTACCGGCATCGCTTCCGGGTGAGCGCGTCGTCGCGCAGCCTGTCAGCGTCAGCGGCCAGGGATTGAAGACCGTACTGAGCGAAATCCTGACCCCGTCACCACAGCGCCGCGAGCCTGACTGCGCGGTGTTTCCGGCCTGTGGTGGCTGCAGCCTTCAACATTGGCAGGATGATGCCGTCACCACATGGAAGCAGGATCTGGTCGCCGGTTTCCTGGCGCGGGCCGGTGTGGAGATTGACGGTTTCGCCCCACCCCATATCTCGCCGCGCGGCAGCAGGCGTCGTGCCGGCTTCCATCTGAAACGGCTGACCGACGGCGTTGCCGCCGGATTTCTCGAACGGGGATCAAACCGTATCATCGCCCCCGAGGATTGCAGCGTCCTGCGCCCCGAGCTGATCAACTTGCTGGACCGGCTTGCCGACCTCGCGGCGCGGCATTTCCCTCCCGGTGTGGCCATCGACGCGCAGGCCAACGGCCTCGATAACGGCATCTGCCTTCTGCTTCGCGGGCCATCAGGCTGGCATGACGGGTTGCGCGAACAGCTTGCCAGCTGGGCGGTTGATGCCGGGATCGCCCGCCTATCGGTCAGTGACAGCACTGCCGCACCGCTGACATTGCTGGCCCCGGCACCGCCGGTCCTGCGGCTTGGTGACTTCGCCGTCACGCCGCCGCCGGGCGCCTTTCTGCAGGCAACGCAGGATGCCGAAACAGCGCTTCAGCAGGCCGTTGCCGCCATTATCGATGATGCGGCACGGGTCCTCGATCTCTTTGCCGGATGCGGGACACTTGGCCTGCCGCTATTGCCGGCCTTGTCACAGCTGACAGCCGCGGAATCGGACACCGCCGCACTCGCCGCGCTGAGACAGGCGGTCGATGCGGCCGGCCGCGGCGCCCAGTTGACCTGCATCGAGGCGGATCTGATGGACGCGCCCCTGATGGACAGCGATCTTGACGGTTTCGATGCGGTGATCATCGACCCGCCGCGCGCCGGTGCGGCGGCGCAATGTACCAGGCTGGCCGCAAGCCAGGTGCCGGTCATCGCGATGGTGTCCTGCAATCCCGCCACCTTCGCGCGTGATGCGGCGACACTGATTGGCGGTGGATATACCATCGGCCGTCCCCGGATTATTGACCAGTTCCGCTTCTCCAGTCATGTCGAGATCGTCGCCGGATTTTCTCGTGACAACAGCACGGTGCCGGCGTGAGGAAACGGTCCGTCAGTATCCGCGGACATCGCACCAGCCTGTCGCTTGAAGATGCGTTCTGGGACGAATTGTCGGATATCGCGCGCGCCCGTGGCATATCTGTCGCGGCCCTGATCACCGAGATCGACCGGACCCGGACAGGCGGCCTGTCCTCGGCCGTGCGGCTGTTCATTCTGGAAGATCTGAAACAAAAGGCCGCCGCTTGCAGGACAGAGGCGACCAAACTAGATTGATAGCGTCGCGGTGAAGTTTGAACCGTGCCATTGTCGGAGAGCGCCCCATGCAAATCGCCATTCTGGAGACCGGCCGTATCAATGCCGAGATCGCCGACCGCTTTCCGCGCTATCCCGACATGTTCAGGCAGCTTTTCGCGCAGACCGCGGCAAACGACCTGACCTTTGCCGAAGTGGCTGTGATCGATGGCGACATGCCAGCCTCGGTTGATGAGTATGACGGTTATCTTGTCACCGGCTCGGCGGCCGGTGTCTATGATTCCCTGCCATGGATTGCGCCGCTGATGGATTTCATCCGCGCCGCGCATGCCGCCGACAAGCCGCTTGTCGGCATTTGTTTCGGCCACCAGATAATTGCCCATGCGCTTGGCGGCCATGCCGAGAAATGGCATGGCGGCTGGGGGCTCGGTGTCCATGATGTCACGCTTCACGACACGCCGGCCTGGATGCCGTCGCGTGACAGTGTGAAACTGATTCATCTGCACCAGGACCAGGTGGTGCGTCTGCCCGAGAATGCCACGCATCTCGGATCGACTGACTTCTGCGCCAACGCCGCCTTCCATATCGGCGACAATGTGTTCTGTATGCAGGGCCACCCTGAATTCGAACGCGACTATACGGCGGCCCTGATGGCGGCACGAACCGAATCGATGGGCGCCGACCATGTCGCCGCCGCGACACAGAGCCTTGACTCGGGCCATGAGGGCGTGGCCATCGCCGGCTGGATCGTCAACTTCTTCACCCGGCATGCCGCCTCGCGTGCGGCGGCGGCCTGACGACGGGACCGACCGGTGAGGCCGGCACGGTACGGTGCCGGCGAGACCCACCCTTGCAAGTCAGGAATGACCCCATGACATTGGTAATCGGCCTTGATACCGGCGGCACATTTACCGATGCCGCACTTCTCGACACCGCGACGGGTGTCGTCATCGGCACTGGCAAATCCTTGACCACGCGTGAGGATCTGTCGGTCGGCGTAGGCGGTGCCATTGACCGGGTGCTTGACGCGTTTGACGGCGATGCCGGCGATATCGGCCTTGTCTCGCTGTCAACCACGCTGGCGACAAACGCCGTCGTCGAGGGGGTTGGCGGGCGGGTCTGCCTGATCATGATCGGGTTTGATGAATCGGCGCTCGGACGGGCGGATCTGGCGCGCGCCCTTGGCCAGGACCGGGTTTTTTTCATTGCCGGCGGCCATAATGCCGACGGCTCGCCGCAGGCCCGCCTTGACGAAGCCGCCATCAGGGCGGCCGTCAGCGACTCCGCCGGCGATATTTCGGCCTTTGCCGTGGCCGGCCATTTTGCCACCCGCAATCCGGACCATGAAACAAGGGCGCGCGACCTCCTGCGTGACCTTGGCGACACGCCGGTCACCTGCAGCCATGAGCTGTCCTCATCGCTTGGCGGCCCGCGCCGGGCGCTGACAGCGATATTGAACGCCAGGCTGATCAATCTTCTCGACAGGCTTGTCGCCGCCACCGAGTCGATCATGGCCGCGCGCGGCCTGGCATGCCCGTTGATGGTGGTCAAGGGTGACGGCTCGCTGCTGCAGGCCGACTATGCGCGTTCGCGGCCGGTGGAAACGGTGCTGTCCGGACCGGCCGCCAGCCTTGCCGGCGCGGCCTTTCTTGCCGGCACGAAAACGGCGCTTGTCGCCGATATCGGTGGCACCACCACGGATATCGCACTGTTGCAGAACGGCGCACCGCGCCTGAAGGCCGACGGGGCGCTTGTCGGCGGCTGGCAGACAATGGTCGAGGCAGCCGACATTCGCACCTGCGGACTTGGCGGTGACAGTGAGGTCAGGCCGGTCAGTCGCGGCACCGCCGGCGGCCTGACGCTGGGGCCCCGGCGCGCCGTACCGTTGTCACTTCTTGCCAGCCAGTGGCCGGAAGTGAAGGGCCGGCTCTCCGCGCAGCTTGACGTCGCCGTGCCGATGGCCACAGACGGACGCTTTGTCATGCCACTGATGCCGCATGGCGTTCCCGCCTGGCTGACCCGGTCCGAGGCGCGCCTTGCGGAAAAGGTGCTGGAAACCGGGCCAGTCAGCATTGCCGACATCGCCGGTACGCAGCTGGCGCTTGGCGCGGTTGACAGGTTGATCGCACGCGGCCTGCTGACACTTGCCGCCTTCACACCGACTGATGCGCTCCATGTCACCGGCGATTTCACCGCATTCGATCATGAGGCCGCGATGCTTGGCGCACAGCTGATGGCCCGCCAGAAAAACGGCATCGGTCAACCGCTTGCCGACACCGAGGATGAGCTGGCGCGCCAGACCCTTGCCGAACTCTACCACCGCTCCGGACTTGCGCTCATGGATGCGGCGCTGGCCCATGACGGCGCCGGCGAGGCACAGGCCAGCACGAACCCGCTTCTGTCCGGTATTTACCGGCCTGATGCGAATGCCGCGGGCGGTCTTGTCGCGCTTTCACTTGGCCTGAGGACCGGGCTTGTTGCCCTTGGCGCGTCGGCAGGGGCCCATTATCCGCATGTCGCCGGCCTGATGGGGGTCGATCTGACCGTACCGGACCATGCCGATGTCGCCGGCGCTGTCGGCGCGGCGGCGGGCACGGTTCGCCAGCGTGTGGTCATTTCGGTGACGCAGCCCGCCGAGGGCCGGTTCCGCATTCATCTTCCCGATGGCCCGAAGGATCTTGGCGAGATGGAGGCGGCGCTGGCACATGCCCGCGATGCCGCCGCAGGACTGGCGAGGATGCGGGCAAAAAATGCCGGCGCCAAAGACGTTGAGGTGACGCTTGACGAGGATGTCAAGCTGGTCCCGATCAGCAGCGAGCGCGACATGTTCCTCGAGGCATTGATCTACGCCACCGCCGACGGACACGCCGGCTGACAGAAGGATTTCCCGCTGCTGTTAACGCTGCCTTAACCCGCCTGCCCTATTCTGGTATGCCGTCCCCTCGCCAGGATCGCACTCATGACCAGCATTCTGATCTTTGCCGGCTCGGCGCGCCAGGGAGCGTTTTCCAAGCAGCTTGCCGCCGCCGCCACAACCCTTGTCGCGGGCGAAGGGGGAGCGCCAACATTGATCGACCTCGCCGATTTCGAGGTGCCGCTCTACAATGCCGACATCGAGACCACAACAGGCATTCCGCAACCGGTCATTGATTTCCGGCGTCTTGTCGCCTCGCATGACGGGCTGATGATCGCCACGCCTGAATATAACGGGTTCGTCACGCCATTGCTTCTGAACATGTTTTGCTGGGCGTCACGCCCGTCACCAAGCGACGATTTCGGCGCGGTCTTTCAGGGGCGGCCGGTTGGCCTGATGGCGTCAAGCCCGGGCCGCCTTGGCGGCGTGCGCGTGGTGCCGCGGCTTCGCGATGTTGTCGCCGAGTTGGGAATGGTGGCTGTGCCGGGCTTTGTTACGGTGCCGGCGGCGGCCTCTGCCTTTACCGAACAGGGGCGTCTCGTCGACCGCCAGACAGAGGATGAACTCGTGATGCTTGTCAGACGGCTGATAGCCGCCGGCCAGCGAAACTGACCCCCGAACATCGGAAGCAGCAAGGCTCAGAAGGCACGCTGGCGTACCGGCAGGCAGACAGCGCGATATGATTTCTCGTCACGAAGCAGCACCTTGCTTGCCCTGATCGCGCCGGGGCGCCGATGGTCGCGGACACTGTCCTCGCCCCAGACAAGGTTCATATCACCGCTCGACCGGTCAAGGCGCATCTCGATGGTTTCGATCTTCTCGCGCGTCGGGACCAGTGGCCTGCCTTTTACCCGCGCCTTGATGATCGGTCCGCTCTCGACCACATGCCGCAACACGACCTCGCGGTCGCTGGTGTCGATTGTCAATACCCCCGGCGTCGCCACGATTTCCGGCAGAACAGGCGCGTCATCACCCGCGGCCGGTGCGTCAATGAACAGCTCCGGGAACAGCAGCGCCATGTCGCCGGTTTCCGGCCGCTCTGCCATCGGCGGCAAGACAAAGGACTGAACCGGGGTGCGCTTGCCATCCTCGAAGGTCTGCAGGCGAATTTCGACCACACTGTCCGCCTGGGCCACAAGCGCCACATGCATGGTGCCGGCAGCATTCATCTCGGTCGTCCCCTCGATGCTGGCGCGCTGCATCCGGAACTCGCCGTCACAGACAAGCGCCACCGAGGCCGCACCGGCATCAGCCACCGCCAGGGCGCATGAGATCACCGCCGCGCCAAGCGCGGCTCTGGATGAAAAACCAAACATGCGTGAAAATTAATTTAATTAACCATTTGCCGAAAGCACGGGATCAGGCCTCAGGTGGCGCTGGCAGGCGTGCCGTCTCGGTATAGGCGGCATAGCGTTCCATCGAGATGTTGGACCCGCAGGCCAGCACGCCGACACGCCGGTCGGCCATGCGGTCACGAAGCGGCCCCAGTGTCGCCGCCAGCGAGGCCGTGCAGGCCGGCTCGGCCACCAGATTGAGCGTATGGCGCATCAGCAGCATGGTATCGGCCATCAGACTGTCGGGAATGGTGATCAGCTCGTCGACATTCCGGCGTGCCAGCGCCAGTGATTCCGGCATCGCCATCGGCGCGCCCAGGCTGTCGGCGATTGTCGCGACACGGTCAAGTGATTCCGCGCGGCCGGACCGGAAACTGCGGCCAAGACTGTCGGCGCCTTCCGGCTCGACGCCGATCACCTTTGTTGTCGGGCTCAAATGCCTGATCGCCGCCGCCATGCCTGAAATCAGGCCGCCCCCACCAACCGGCAGCACGACATAGTCAAGCGGCGGGCAATCCTCGACCATCTCGCTGCCGCAACTCGCCGCGCCATAGGCCATATTCACATCGTTGAACGGGTGCAGGATCTGCCGCCCCTCCTCTTCGGACAGCGCATTGAGCATCGGCATGGCGGCCATCATGTCGGGAACCAGCACGATTTCGGCGCCAAGGTCACGGCACCCCTCGATCCGGAAGGGATCGGCTGTCTCGGTCATCACCACCTTGGCCGAAACGCCCTCATTTCGCGCCGCCCAGGCGATCGCCAGCGCGTGATTGCCACCACTGAAAGTGGTCACACCGCGGCGGCGCTGCTCCTCATTCAGCCAGCTGACACCAAGGCTGGCGCCGCGGGCCTTGAAGGACCCGGTATGCTGAAACAGCTCCAGCTTCAGGAACAGTTCGCTGCCAGCCGGGATATAGGGGGCGATCTTGCTACTGCGCAGCGGCAGGATCGGGGTCCGGATCACAACCCCGTCCAGTTCGGCACGGGCGGCGGCAATCCTGTCGGTCGTAAATGCACTCATGGCGTGACGCTAGCAATGTCCGGCGCGGCGCGTCAATCGACTGCTCACACATCCCAGGCGACGCGGAATCCCTGATGCGCGGCGGTTGAATCAGGCGATATCCCCGACCGCGCGGCGATGCGGTAGCGATAACAATAGCTGCGGTGGCACAGGAAGGACCCGCCCTTGGCAAGCTTGAATCCCTGCATGCTCTTCAGCCGTTCCTTCACCTGTTTCTTGAGGGACCGGATGCGAAAATCATCTGCTGTCCATTCCCAGACATTGCCGGCCATATTGTACAGCCCATATCCGTTCGGCGCGAAGGACGCCGCCGGCGCCGTGCCGGCATAACCGTCACTGGCCGTATTGTGCTGTGGAAACCGGCCCTGCCAGATATTGCAGGGAAGAAAGGTCTCGTCATCCGGTTCATCATCCCCCCAGGGAAACCTGACATCGCCCAGTGCGCCGCGCGCCGCATGTTCCCATTCCACTTCGGTAGGCAGCCGCCCGCCTGCCCATGCCGCATAGGCGGTGGCGTCATGCCACGACATATGCACCGCCGGATGATCGGGATGGACGGCATCCGCCGTGCCGGGGCCGTGGATCTGGCGCCAGTTAGCCCCATCAACGCGGCGCCACCACTCACTGCCGATAACGCCCTCGGTCGGCCCGACACTGTCCGGAACATCCGCCCAGAAGACAAAGGACCATCCCCAGCGTTCAGCCTCGCTCACATGGCCGGTGGCATCGACAAAGGCGGCAAACTCGGCATTGGTGACGGTGGTGGCGCCAATCAGGAACGGATTTATCCGCACCCGGCGCACCGGCCCCTCGCCATCATCGGCAAGTTCGCGCCGGTCGGTGCCGACAAAGGCCCGCCCGCCGGGGATCCGCACGGCATGCTCCGGCACCGGGCGCCGGCTGCCATCCATCAGTGCAGTGCGTGTTGCCCCGTCCGCCTTGTCGACGGGCGGAGGACAACAGCTGTCGGGCAAATCTGTCATGACGGCAATCATCCTGTCTCAAACCGTGCTTCGCAAGGTCCACGGCCGCACCACTGGGCGAATATCATCCCGCATCAGGAGGGGCATTGCAATCTGCCGCGACGTCGGGGCTTGTTCTATTGCCGTATCATGTCACAGTGGCCCGATGACACCGGATATTTTCCTCATCGTCCTTTTTGCCGCTATCATGCACGCCCTGTGGAACGCCGTGATCAAGGGCGCGACGGACCGCACCATCACGTTTGGCCTTGTATCGGCGGGACATACCATTCCGGCGGTTCTCATGCTGCCCTTCGTGCCGTTACCCGACCCGGTGCTTCTTCCCTATATCGCTGCCTCGACGGTCATTCATTGGGGATATTACTATTTCCTGAACACGAGCTACCGGTTCGGCGATCTGTCCTTTGTCTATCCGGTGGCGCGCGGCATGGCGCCATTGCTGGTGGCGCTGCCAGCCTTTATCTGGCTTGGCGAGGCGCTGCCCGCGGGGGCCTGGGCCGGGATGATCTGCATTTCGGCCGGGATCCTCATCCTTGGTGTCCGTCGTGGCGGTACGGGCGCATCACTGCCGGCATTGATCATGGCGCTGCTGACCGGCGGGACAATCGCGCTCTATTCGCTTGTTGACGGTGTCGGCGTCCGCCTTGCCGAACAGGCGCTGACCTACATTATCTGGCTGTTCATCGCCGAGGGGTTTGTCATCCTCTATATCTTCCTGCCACGCATGGAGCGTCTGCGCGCCCAGACCCGGCGGCAGGTGGTGATCGGGCTTGCCGGCGGCGTTCTCTCGGCACTTGCATATGCGCTTGCGCTGTATGCCAAGAGCAAGGCACCGCTTGGCATGGTGTCGGCGCTGCGTGAGACGTCGGTGATCTTCGCCGCGATGATCGGCCTGATCTGGTTTGGCGAGGGGCCGGCGCGCCCGCGCATGATCGCCGCCGCCATGGTCGCCGCCGGAATCGTGATGCTGGCGCTGGCGTGAATGGGTGGCACCGGCCTGTACAAAGCACGGGAGAGTATTCGGGGGCATTTGGGGGATATGATGTGCAGGCGGTGAAAGGTGGCGGCACTTAAAACTTTGGTCATAAGGACCCATCTGTTTACAACGCTTTCAAATACGCACTCACTTTCAGGGGGCCATTTAAATTTCGGGCTCATCCAAATCCGCCAATTTTTCCGAATGGAGTGAAGGGCAAGCTGCCTGGCGCACAGTGAAACGTGTATCGCCTTTCATGTGGCCAGTCGGTAACTTTGATCTCCGCGCACGTGTTGTGATCGCACTTCTGGCGCTGGTCGGAACCAAATTTGTTGCCATACTGGCGCCCATTCTGCAGGCGTGGGCTGTCGACGATCTGGCGGGTGAAGGCGTACCGGAATTCGCGCTTGGCGCGATAGGGCTGACGGTTGCCTACGGCGTTGCCCGTATTTTGACAAACGGCTTCCAGCAGATACGCGATGCCCTTTTTGCAAAAGTCGCACAGCGGGCGCTGCGCAGCCTCGCGCTGGAAACGTTTGAACATATCCACAGGCTGTCCTTGCGTTATCACATCACCCGTAAAACGGGTGGCCTAAGCCGGGTCATCGAACGTGGCGTGAAAGGCGTTGAGTTCCTATTACGCTATCTTGTCTTCTCAACCGGTCCACTTGTGCTCGAGTTGATCTTCATCGGCGCGGCGATCTTCTGGAAGCTGCAGGACTGGCGCTATGTGGGCATCATCCTTGCCACGATTGCAGTCTATGTCTGGTTCACCCTCGCGATAACAGAGTGGCGCGTCAAACTGCGGCGGGTGATGAATGAGCAGGACACGGATGCAAACCAGAAGGCGATCGACAGTCTTCTGAATTTTGAAACCGTAAAATATTTCGGGGCGGCGAAAAGAGAGGCCGCACGCTATGATCAGGCAATGGCCGGCTACGAGGCGGCGGCGCTTAAAACAAGCTACTCATTAGCCTTTCTGAATTTTGGTCAGGCGGTTCTGATTACGTCCGGCCTGGTGGCGGTTATGCTCCTCGCCGCGTCAGGTGTGCAGGCTGGCGAGCTGACCGTTGGCGATTTCGTTCTTGTAAACGCCTATATGATACAGATCACCATGCCTCTGAACTTCCTTGGCACGGTTTACCGCGAAATCAGGCAAGCCCTTGTCGATATGCGCCAGATGTTTGATCTGCTCGACGAGCCACCCGAGGTGCGCGACAAAACAAATGCATCGGCGCTCAAAGTCACAAATGGCCATGTGACTTTTGAATCGGTCAGCTTCTCATATGAACCGCAGCGGCAGATCCTGCGGGGTATCAATGTCGATATACCTGCCGGACAAAGCATCGCTATCGTGGGTCCCTCAGGATCCGGCAAATCGACAATTGGTCGGCTCCTGTTCCGTTTCTATGACGTGACCGGTGGTGCAGTTCTGATAGACGGTCGGGATGTGCGGGATGTCACTCAGGACAGCCTGCACCGGGCCATCGGCGTCGTTCCCCAGGACACTGTGCTGTTCAATGACACAATCTATTACAACATTGCCTATGGCCGTGAGTTTGCAACGCATGACGAGATCATCAATGCGGCCAGGGATGCACAGATCCATGAATTCATCATGTCATTGCCTGACGGGTATGATACGCGCGTGGGTGAGCGTGGACTGAAGCTGTCTGGTGGAGAAAAGCAACGTGTCGGGATCGCGCGCACATTGTTGAAGGACCCGCCAATCCTGCTTCTGGATGAAGCCACCAGCGCCCTCGACAGCGAAACAGAACATGAAATCCAGGAGGCCCTTGAGCGCGCGGGGCAAGGCAGAACCGTCATCACGATTGCCCACCGTCTGTCCACCGTCTCGAATGCCGACGCCATTCTGGTGTTGGAGAAAGGCGTTGTAGTGGAAACCGGCACGCACCAGGAATTGTTGGATCGGAATGGGCGTTACCTTGATCTTTGGACGTTGCAGCGCTCGGAACAGACAGGCTGACCCATTCTGCAGGCAAAGTGACTTTGGCGATCACCGCTACCGCCTTGCAAAATCCGGTATCCTCTGGATGTTGGGGCGTCGCTGTACTACCTATGGTGAAGATCGCGGATGTAGGGAGAGTTTTATGTTGGTTGTTATTTCACCCGCCAAAAAGCTGGATATGAGCGTTGATGACCGCTCTCCGGTCACGGCGCCCGCCTTTGCCGCCGATGCCAAAGCACTGGCTGGTGTGGCTCGCGGTCTCAGCCATGATGACCTGCGGTCACTGATGTCGATCAGTCCGGCACTTGCAGAACTCAATGCGGAAAGGTTTGCCGCCTTTGGCACACAGCCGGTCAAGGCTGCTGCACTTGCTTTTGCAGGTGACACCTATCAGGGCCTGGAGGCTCATACGCTTGATGACGATGAAATGGCATGGGCACAGAATCATTTGCGGATTCTTTCCGGCCTGTATGGCGTGTTGCGGCCAATGGATGCCATCGAACCCTACCGGCTCGAGATGGGCAGCAGGCTGAAGACCGGAAGAGGGGCATCGCTTTATGAATATTGGGGGGACCGGCTTGCCGAGGCGCTGAACACCCAGGCAGAAGCCGTCGGATCACAGGCGTTGGTGAACTGCGCAAGCCAGGAATATTTCGGAGCGGTCGACCGTGATGCGCTGGCGATCCCGGTGATTACGCCTGTCTTCAAGGAAATCAAGGACGGCAAATCCCGGATTGTCAGTTTCTTTGCAAAGAAGGCTCGCGGTGCCATGGCCCGGCATATTGTTCAGAACCGGTTGACAGACCCGGCCGACCTGCAAGGCTTCTCTGCCGGTGGCTATCGCTATTCGGCCGGGGCTTCTGACGGTGAGACGATGGTATTTGAGCGAGACTATCCCGAAAGCTGACCAAAGCTGACCTTTCACGCGCTTAACGACCCGAGTTTCGCGGCTCGCGGACCTCGGAACTTTGTCAGGTCATGTTTATTGCGTCTGCTTTATTACATGTGTTCGCAGACAGGCCTGGGTACGTTTGGTCACGCGGGTGTGGATCTGCCCTTTCCTTGACATCTCCGCCGGTTTTCGTGACCCTCAAGGTGAACGTAAATCAAGGCTGGGGCATGGCGGAGGGACGGGGATTCGAACCCCGGAGGGGCTTTCACCCCAACACGCTTTCCAGGCGTGCGCCTTAAACCGCTCGGCCACCCCTCCCGCGATAATGATCGCCAACAGGCGCGCATATCGACAACGTCGCGGAACCTAGCAGGTGGTCTGTCATTGATCAACTACCCGATTGCCCCCTTGCCGGGATGATGGCCATGGCCGCCATTCCTGAAACACCATCCGTCGCAGCGCAGGGCCAGCGCCGGTTGAGAAGCGGCGCGCCCAATGCTAGATTTCTGGGCTGAATTGCTGGGCTGGATTGCTGGGCTGGATTGCCGGGCTGGATTGCTGGCGAATTTCTGAAATGATATGCGCACATGTTCTGGAAGACAGATTTTACATGCCGCCAAGCCGTCCGCCGCCACCCATGGCGCCATCGCCGGGGATTTTCCATCATTGAACTACTGATCGTGATCGCGATCCTGATCAGCCTTGGGGCCATCGCCGCGCTTGCCTACAAGACCTATATGACAAGCGTCAAAATCGACCTCAGCGTCAACCAGATGTTGAGGATTGAAGACCGGATCAAGACGGATTTCGAACTGACGCTGAATGGAGTCGACACCGGTCTTCGTGTCCCCGGGGCAGACCAGCCAATTACCAGCGAGTCCACATGCCGTGATTTCGTCACCGCCATCAAGGAACGGCTGAAACCCTACAAGAACCCGTTCGACAGATCACCTGCCGTCACCTATTCCAGCTACAGCAACCTTCACCACAAGGAAGGCAAGGTGCGGGTCACCTGCTACAAGCTGTTCCACCATGGCACCGTGAACGGCGCCGATTGCCCCCTTCGCGAGGCGGCCATCCGGATCACCAAGTTCAAGGTTCCCTGCGGATCCAAATGTGTGCACCCGAATTGCATCTATAGCGGTGCCAGTTGCCGTGGACATGACCCGAAAGTCTGGTATGCCGGCATGCAGGAGGAAATCTTCGTCGGAAAGCTGTTGAAGGCTACCTAAGATGACAATGGCACCACGAGGCTGGACACCACCGCCGCCGCGGCTGCCTGCGGCACGATTTTTCACTCAGAGAGCGTGCCACTTGAATCTGATTACTAGGCCCTGAGGTTACTGCCAGCATGCATCCGGCATAAATGTCAGGGCGGCACATCGTCAAATAAGTCTTGAATGGCGCGGACTGGCCGGTCACTATTCCTGTCATGGTCAGCATGGGTCTTCGCATCATCGGTTACGGCTTCGGCCTTGTCGCGCTTTATGCGATGTGGCTCGATCTGTCCTCGACCGGCGCACCGAGCATCGTTCTTGGCCAGTTCTGGTCGGACCGGCATCTGACCTCGCTGATGATTGGCGAGGCGGTGGTCAGCCGCTATATCGATCCCTGCGGATTGATCGTGTCACTTGGCTGCGCGCCCTTCCTCTGGCATCCGGTGATTGCCACACTGCTTGGCTGGCCTGCCGCACTTGTATTCCTGCTTCTGATGATGTTTTTTGCCGGCCTGGCGCGCTTGATCCGAGGGCGCGCCGAAAGGCGGATCAGCGGCCGCGACCTGAAACGCCGCGGCGAGAAATGACCGGGGCGCCGGGCGCGCTCAGCCGCCTGTCAATCACAGGACATCAGCCAACAGAACGTCGTCTGTCTGGAATGACGGTTCCGGCAACCCGTCGAAATTCACCACCTCGCTCGACTGTTTGGCGGACGGATTTCTACCGGGCGGATTCGCACTGCAACGGTGGTTCCGGCTCCAGTGGAAACAACCCATATGGCCGGACAGGCGACAGGCAAAGTGATCGGGATCACCCTGCCCGCCACCGCATGTCTGGTCGCGGCGGGCATGTAAACGGGCATATCCCTGTCCTCCAAGGAACAAGGATATACTCACACTCGTTAATGAATGACGAATATCTGCGCACGATTTCCTGATTAATCGCGCAAATTCAGATTGTTAGAGAGAAAAAAGTCCCGGGTTGGTTGCGGGGAAATGCAATCCTCCCGGGAGGATTGACGCCCTACCCGTCGCCCATCTTCAGCGCTTCGAAGAAGGCGTTTTGCGGGATATCGACCTTGCCGAACTGCCGCATCTTCTTCTTGCCTTCCTTCTGCTTCTCCAGCAGCTTCTTCTTGCGGGTGATGTCGCCGCCATAGCATTTCGCCGTCACATCCTTGCGCAGCGCCGAGATTGTCTCGCGGGCGATCACCTTGCCGCCGATCGCCGCCTGCAACGCCACCTTGAACATCTGGCGTGGGACCAGATCCTTCAACCGGATGCAGATGGCGCGGCCGCGGCCCTCGGCCTGCTCGCGATGCACGATCATCGACAGCGCGTCGACCGGGTCGCCATTCACCAGGATCGACACCTTCACAAGCTCGCCGGGCCGGTATTCGTCAATGGCGTAGTCGAAACTGGCATAGCCGCGCGTTACCGATTTCAGCCGGTCATAGAAATCGAACACCACCTCGTTCAGCGGCAGCCGGTACACCGCCATCGCGCGGTTGCCGGCATAGGTCAGGTCAAGCTGCTCGCCGCGCCGTTCGGTGCACAGCGTCAGCACCGATCCCAGATATTCGTCCGGCGTCATGATGGTGGCCTTGATCCAGGGCTCCTCGATGGTGGCGATCTTCGTGACCTCCGGCATGTCGGCCGGATTGTGAAGGTTGAAGCTGGACCCGTCGGTCATCGTCATCTGATAGACAACCGACGGCGCGGTCGAGATCAGATCGAGATTGAACTCGCGCTCCAGCCGGTCGCGGATCACCTCCATATGCAGCAGGCCGAGAAAGCCGCAGCGGAACCCGAAGCCGAGCGCGGCCGAGGTTTCCGCCTCGAAGGAGAAGGAGGCGTCATTCAGCGACAGTTTTTCCAGCGCCTCGCGAAGACCGGAGAAATCATTCGTGTCGACCGGGAACAGCCCGCAGAACACCACCGGCACCGACGGCTTGAAGCCCGGCAGCGGTTCGGCGCAGGGACGGCGCTCCTCGGTGATTGTATCGCCGACCCGTGCGTCCGAGACGGTCTTCACGCCGGCATTGATGAAACCGATTTCGCCGGGGCCAAGCTCGTCAACCGGCGTCGGTTTCGGCGAGAACACGCCGACACGTTCGACAACATGCGTCGCGCCGGTGCCCATCATGCGGATCTTCATGCCCTTGCGGATGCGGCCATGCCGCACCCGGACAAGCGTCATCACGCCCAAATAGGCGTCATACCAGCTATCGACAAGCAACGCCGTCAGCGGTGCCTCGACATCGCCCTCGGGCGGCGGCATGCGGGTGACAACAGCCTCGAGGATGTCATTGATGCCGGCACCGGTCTTCGCGCTCGCCGGAATGGCGTCATCGGCGGGAAGGCCGATCACCTCCTCGATCTGCGCCTGCACACGCTCGGGCTCGGCCGCCGGCAGATCGATCTTGTTCAGGACCGGCACGATCTCGTGGTCGGCCTCGACCGCCTGATAGACATTTGCCAGCGTCTGCGCCTCGACCCCCTGGCTGGCATCGACCACCAGCAGCGATCCCTCGCAGGCCGACAGCGAGCGCGACACCTCATAGCCGAAATCGACATGCCCGGGCGTGTCCATCAGGTTCAGCACATAATCCTCACCATCGGCGGCGGTGTAGTTCAGCCGCACCGTCTGCGCCTTGATAGTGATCCCGCGCTCGCGCTCAATATCCATGTTGTCGAGAACCTGTTCGGTCATCTCGCGCTCGGTCAGCCCCCCGCAGACCTGGATCAACCGGTCGGCGATGGTCGATTTGCCATGGTCGATATGCGCGATAATCGAGAAATTTCGAATGTGGCTCGGGCGGGTGTGGCTTGGCGCGGTCATCGCAGATCCTGAAGGTTGCTCGCAAAGGGTGGCGACACGCCTTTACATATAGCGCGTTTCCGCCCGCCGCTTGAAGCAGTGTTTTGCCGGTCTTTTGTCGCAGCGGCAAGGATTTTTCGCTTTCACCGCGGCATCCATACGCCGCCCCTGTCAATGCAACATAATGCTGTTTTCAGCCGGATTGTTGCAGTATAGTCAGCCACCTTCGGAAAAGGCCCGAAGCGGCCATATCCGGAGCCGAAAAGATACTCGAAACAGACATCAAATCGAAGAGGACTCGAAACCGATGACAAGCCCGGATCATGCCACCTCGACGACCGCTGGCAGCGGCGTTGGCGGGCATGAAAAATACCGTCCCTTTGTCGGCCCCGATCTGCCCGATCGGACCTGGCCCGGCAACCGTATCGAAACAGCACCCGTCTGGTGCTCTGTTGACCTGCGCGACGGTAACCAGGCGCTGATCGAGCCGATGGACGGCGCCCGCAAGATGCGCATGTTCAAGCTTCTGGTCGAGATGGGGTTCAAGGAGATCGAGGTCGGATTCCCCTCGGCCTCGGAGACCGACTATAACTTCCTGCGCGAGCTGATCGAGGGCGGCCATGTGCCGGATGATGTCACCATCCAGGTGCTGACGCAGGCGCGCGAGCATCTGATCGAGCGCACGATCGAGAGTCTGGACGGCGCGCCGAACGCCATCCTGCATCTCTACAATTCGACCAGCACGCTGCAACGCCGCGTCGTCTTCAAGTCGGACCGGGACGGGGTGAAGCAGATTGCCGTCGATGGCGCGAGGATGGTGGCCGACCGCATCTCGAAATGCGGGGCCGACAATCTGCGCCTTCAATACAGCCCGGAAAGCTTTACCGGCACCGAGCTGGATTACGCGCTTGAGGTGTGCGAGGCGGTGATGGATGTCTGGCAGCCGACGGCGGAAAACCCGACCATCATCAACCTGCCGGCGACGGTCGAGATGTCGACCCCGAACATCCATGCCGACCAGATCGAATGGATGCACCGCCATTTCAGCAAGCGCGAGACGGTGATCCTGTCGCTGCATCCGCATAATGACCGGGGCTGCGCCGTCGCCGCCACCGAACTGGCGCTGATGGCCGGCGCCGACCGGGTGGAGGGCACGCTGTTCGGCAATGGCGAGCGGACCGGCAATGTCGATATCGTCACGCTGGGGCTGAACCTGTTCACCCAGGGGGTCGACCCGAGGCTGAGCTTCTCCGACATCAACAACCTTGTCGAGACGGCCGAATATTGCAACCAGCTGCCAATCCATGAACGCCACCCCTATGCCGGCAAGCTGGTCCATACCGCCTTTTCCGGCAGCCACCAGGACGCCATCCGCAAGGGCATGGACGCCATCGCCGCGGCCAATTCCGATGTGTGGGAGGTGCCGTATCTTCCCATCGACCCGGGCGATATCGGCCGCACCTTCGAGGCCATCATCCGCGTCAATTCGCAATCCGGAAAGGCCGGCTCGGCCTATCTTCTGGAGGCGGACCACCATGTTCGCCTGCCGCGCGGCGCCGAGATCGAGTTTTCCGGCATCGTCCAGGACGAGGCCGACCGCACCGGCAAGGAAATCACCAGCAAGCGCATCTGGGAGCTGGCCGAGGCGCATTTCATCCGCCCGACCGGCACGTTCGAGCTGGTGAGTTTCGATGTCAGCAAGGCCACCGCCGATGGCAGTTCGGAGCGCGTTGTCGCCACCGTCCTTCATCAGGGTCAGGAGGTCAGCGTCAGCGCCACCGGCAACGGCCCGATCTCGGCCTTTGTCGATGCCATGCGCAATGAATTCGGGCTGGACTTCCGGCTTGCCGATTTCGGCCAGAACACGCGTTCCGCCACCTCCAGGGCCGAGGCCGCCGCCTATGTCGAGCTTGTTAAGGATGTCGATGGCAAGGCTGTCTCGGTCTATGGCGTGGGGATCGACACCTCAATCACCATGGCGCCGATCCGGGCCGTCGTATCGGCCCTGAACAAGCTTCAAGACACGTAAGCTCCAGAGCGATGACACCGACACGCACAATCAGGGCCGCGCTTGTCGCCGCGGCCCTTGTTGTCTGCGCGCCCCTCGCCACGCCGGCCGATGCCCAGCAGACGGCGCCGCAGATGACACTTGAGAGGGTCGGGCCGGCGCTGGCGCATCCCTGGGGCATGGAATTCCTCACCTCCGACACCGTTCTTGTCACCACGCGCGGCGGGACCTTGTGGAAGATCGCCCTGTCGGACGGCACCGCGACGCACATCACCGGCACGCCCGATGTCCATGCCCGCCGCCAGGGCGGGTTGCTGGATGTCGCGGCCATCGACGGGCATGTCTATCTGTGTTACAGCGCGGTGCTGCCTGGCGGGTCGGCCACCGCCATCGACCGCGCGGTGATCAGGGGCGACAGGCTGGTCCGCCGCCGCACCATCTTCACCGGCAATGAGGCCACCCGCAGCGGGCATCATTTCGGCTGCCGGCTTCATGTCACGGGCACCGCGCTGTGGGCGACGCTTGGCGATCGCGGCGATCGTGACAACGGGCAGGACCCGACGACCCATGCCGCCAGCATCATCCGCCTGACGCCGGACGGCACGCCGCATCCCGGCAACCCGCATTTCACCGACGACGGCAAGGCCGGCTGGGCACCGGAGATTTTTTCCATCGGCCACCGCAACCCGCAGGGGATGGCGATGCACCCCTTGACGGGCGAGATCTGGACGCATGAACATGGGCCACGCGGCGGCGACGAGATCAACATCCTGCGCCCCGGCCCCGACACGCCCAACGCCGACGCGTCCGGCCCCGACACACCCGGCACCGATGCCGGCGCGAATTACGGCTGGCCGGCGGTCAGCCATGGCCGCGAATACGCCACCGGCCGCCGTGTCAGCCCGCATGACAGCCGGCCCGGTTTCGTCGATCCGGTCTGGGTCTGGATCCCGTCCATCGCGCCGTCGGGCATGGCCTTCTACCCTGATGACGCGCCGGGCAATAACGGGGGTGGCGAGATGTTCCCCGATTTCCACGGGCATCTGCTGGTCGGGTCGCTGAAATTCCGGCGGCTCTATCTGGTCGAGATCGGCGATGACGGCCTGCCGGCATCGGAACGCGTCATTCTTGATGGTGGAATCGGGGATGGCGGGATCGGGCGCATCCGCGATGTGGCGGTGGGGCCGGACGGCCCGTTCGCCGGCGCGGTGTTCCTGCTGAGCGACGAGGCGCAGGGCGGGCTGTGGCGCCTCGCATCCGATCAGGCGGCGAGGTAGGGAGACAGGCCCGGGCCAGACTTCATACTCCCGGACTTCATACTCCCGGACTTCATACTCGCCGGCATCATTCACCCCGAAACCCGCCCCGCGAAACCTGCCCCGCGAAACCTGCCGGGACGAAAATCACCGGACGAAAATCACCGGGATGGCCCGCCGGGATTGCCATGCCGCCGGCGCGGTTCTGTGCTGTCTTGCGGGCCGTCTTGCGGCGACCCGATGCCTTTGCCGATACCTTTGCCGCCGCCGTGCCAGAGGTCGCCGTGCCTGAGGTCGCCGTGTCGACCGCTGTGTCGCCGTTCGGTGTGTCGCTGGTTGTATCCTTCGCCGCCGCGGGACGGGCAGTTACCTGTCCGGCCCCCTTCGTCCTGCCGGTCACTTTCTTACCTGTCACCTTCTTGTCGGTCGCCTTCTTGCCGGCTGCCGTCCTGTCGGCAGGCCCGGCATCAGCAGGCCCGGCATCGGCAAGGCGTCCTGACGTCCCGGCACCGTTTTCAGCGCTGTTTTCAACCCGGGCGTCTTCGCCCCGGTCGAACTCATCTTCAGGGGTATGGCGATCGATTGGCATAATGGCTCCATTTCTGTCTGCGGGGACGGCGCCGAATGATTCAAGTCCTCAATCTACCGACACCGAATGGCCGGACAAAGCCAGCCATGGGCGTCACCGAAACATCAGCGCCGGACGGAACTCACGAAAACAAGAAAGGGGATGTGGCAGGACAGATACAGAACTTGGAAAACCGAGCCGAACATCCATAACAAGCCGACACAACGGTTTCGTCTCCCGGGGGAACAGTACGGGGTGAAAGCTTAAAAAGTCTTTAAGGTATTGGCGGAAAATGCCATTTTTTGATTATTTTTTGCCGGGCGCGCAAATTATGAGCGTCTCGCGCATGAACGGACTCACGCCACCACACATAGACGGGTGATGGCGGATGTTCTCGGCATTCACGATATGAGCATTTGGCTAGGCGGCTATTGCCGCAGCTCGGCACCGCAATTCTTGCCGGCGATCTTCACGATCTCGGCGGAAATGGCCTCGATCTCGGACTCGGTCAGCGTCGCCTTCGTCGGCGTGAGCGTGACCGTGACGGCAATCGACTTTTTGCCAGCACCGATATTCGCGTCCGCATACAGATCGAAGACCCGCAGATCGGACATCAGTGGCCCAGCCCCCGATTTCACCGCCTTCAGAAGATCGCCCGCGGTAACATCCGAATCGACGATGAAGGCGAAATCACGGGTCACCGGCTGATAGACCGACAGCGCCAGCAACGGGCGCGCCGGGCCCTTCGATTTCGGCATCGGCACGTCATCGACATGAATTTCGAACCCGACCGCCCGGCCGCGCAGCCCGTATGAACCGGTCACCGACGGGTGGATCTCGCCAAAGCTTGCCAGCACGGTGCGGCCCTGGACCAGCCTGCCAACCCGGCCAGGATGATACCAGTCGGGAATGGCGTCGATTTGTTTTGGCCCCTGCACCTGCACGCCGGCAAGCTTGACCCCCAGCGCGGCCAGCGCCGCCTCGGCGTCGGCGCGGGCGTCGAACACATCGACCTCGCGCATCGCGCCATGCCATTCCCGCGGCGCGGTGCCCCCATGGCGCAGCCCGGTGGCTGCGGTCCGCTGGTCCTCCGGCGCGTCGCCAAGGAAGACCGGCCCAACCTCGAACATCGCGGCATCACCCTCGCCGCGATCCTGGTTACGCGCCGCGGCGGAAAGCAGGTTCGGCAGGATCGACGGGCGCATCACCGACAGATCGGCGCTGATCGGGTTCACCAATGTCAACGAATCATCGCCGCCACCGAACCGGACGGCATCATCCCGGCCAAGAAAGGAAAAGGTCACCGCTTCCATCAGCCCGCGGCCGGCCAGCGCCCGGCGCAGCCGGAACAGACGCGCCTGCGCCGGGCTCAGCGACGGCTTCGCCACCACCTCGTCGCGCGGCAAATGATCCATGGGCAGATGGTCGAAACCGCGAATGCGGGCGATTTCCTCAACCAGATCGGCAGCGCCGTCAATATCGCCGCGCCAGGGCGGCGGGGTGACGTCAAACCCGCCCTCGGCGGTGCTGACGGCAAAGCCAAGCGCCTCGAGGATGCGTTGCTGATCGGCTGGCTCGACAACCATGCCGGACAGCGCCTCGACCTTGCCCGATGCCAGGAAGATGCCGCGCTGCCAGTCTACGCCGGGGCCGGCCGTGACCGGTACCGACGCCTCGCCGCCGCATATCGACGTGACCATGCGCGCCAGATGACCAGCCGCCCAGTTCGGGCTTTCGGAATCAAGGCCTCGCTCGAACCGATAGCGGGCGTCGGAATGCAGGTTCAGCTTGCGCCCCGTCGTCGCCACCGAGATCGGATCGAATATCGCGATCTCGAGGAACATGTCGGTCGTTGCCTCGCTGACGCCGGTGCGCTCGCCGCCCATCACGCCGGCAAGGTCATCAACACCCGCAGCATCGCCGATGGTGATCATGCCCGGCTGCATCTCGTAGGTTTTCTCGTTCAGCGCGGCAAAGGGCTCACCACCCTTCGCCTGCCGCACGACCAGCTCATTGCCGTAGATCTTCGCCGTGTCATAGGCATGCAGCGGACGGCCAAGATCGAACATCACATAGTTGGTGATATCGACAAGCGCGCTGATCGGGCGCTGGCCAATCGCTGTCAGGCGGCGCGCCATCCAGTCCGGGCCCGGCCCGTTGCTGACCCCGCGAAAGGCGATGCCGGTGATCAGCGGACACAGATGTTCGGCACCCTCAAGGTCGAGCCTCCAGGTGACCGGGCTGTTGAAGCTGCCCTCATGCGCGCTGGTATCAAGTGGTTTCAATGTGCCATAGCCGGCCGCCGCCAGATCACGCGCGACGCCGCGCACGCCAAGACAGTCGGCGCGGTTCGGCGTGATCGCGATCTCGATGACCGGATCGTCAAGCCCGGCGAAGGCGGCGAAACTCTCGCCAAGCGGCGCGTCGGCGGCAAGCTCGATGATGCCGTCATGCTCGTCCGAGATCATCATCTCGCGCTCCGAGCACAGCATGCCGTTGGAATCCTGCCCTCGAATGCTGCCGGCCTTCAACTCCAGCTCGATCCCCGGCACAAAGGCGCCGACCGGCGCGAACACGCCCTTCATGCCGGCACGGGCGTTCGGTGCGCCGCAGACAACCTGTACCGGATCGCCGTTGCCGGTATCGACCATGCAGACCCGCAGACGGTCGGCATCGGGATGCTGCTCGGCCGAGATCACCTCGGCGATGGTGAAGGGCGCGAGGCGCTGTGCCGGATCATCGAAACTCTCGACCTCGAGGCCAAGCATCGGCAGTGCCTCGAGGATTTCATCCAGCGGACGGTCGGTGTCGAGATGGTCGAACAGCCAGTCACGGGTGAATTTCATCAGACACTCCCCCCGGCGAGGCCGGCATGGACCGACGGCGCATCAAACGGCAGAAAGCCGTAATGCCGCATCCAGCGAAGATCGCTGTCATAGAAGGTCCGAAGATCGGGAATGCCGTATTTCAGCATCGCGATCCGCTCGATCCCCATGCCGAAGGCAAAGCCCTGATATTTCTCCGGATCATAGCCGCAATTCGCCAGCACCCGTGGATTGACCATGCCGGAGCCAAGAATTTCCAGCCAGTCATCACCGGCCCCGATCTTCAGCCCACCGCCATCACGCGTGCAGCCAATATCGACCTCGGCCGACGGCTCGGTGAACGGGAAATAGCTTGGCCGGAATCGCACCGGCAGATCATCGACGCCGAAGAAGGCACGGCAGAAATCGATCAGGCAGCCCTTCAGATGCCCCATATGGATACCGTCGCCAATGACCAGCCCCTCGCACTGATGGAACATCGGCGAATGGGTGGCGTCATGGTCCGACCGGTAGGTGCGCCCCGGCACGATGATCCGGATTGGCGGCTCGGTGGCCTCCATCGTGCGCACCTGCACCGGCGAGGTATGGGTACGAAGCACCTTGCGCCTGCCCTCGGCGTTGGGCGGCAGATAGAAGGTGTCATGTTCCTGGCGCGCCGGATGCTCTTCGGGGATGTTCAGCGCGGTGAAATTGTAATAGTCGGATTCGATGTCCGGTCCCTCGGCGACGGTGAACCCCATCTCGGCAAAGATCGCGACCACCTCTTCGATGGTGCGCGACAGCGGATGCAGCCGCGCTTCGGTCTCGGGGCGCGCCGGCAGGCTGACATCGATCGCCTCGGCAGCGAGACGTTCATCCAGCGCCGCCCGCGACAGCGCCTCCTGGCGCGTCTCGATGGCGGCGGCGATGCGGTCCTTGACCGCGTTCAGCGCCTGGCCGGCAGCCTTGCGTTCCTCGGGATCCATGCCGCCAAGCTCGCGCATCATCAACGACACGCGACCCTTCTTGCCAAGCGCGTCGATCCGCACCACCTCGAGCGCGTCGAGTGAGGTGGCGGCGTTGACGCCAGCCATGATTTCCGAAGTCAAATCGTCGAGAGTCTGCATGCTAACCATCCTGCCATCGACCCGAATGAAGGGCCAGAAGAACACCCGATAGAAAGTCCAAAGTAAAAGGGCCGCCGCTCCGGACCACCGGATCGCAGGATATGCAGATCAGTGGTCAAGGCGACAGCCCCGGTTGGTGTCAGTTGATGTCCTGGACTATGCCGCCGCGCGCGATTTTTCGACCAGCGCGGCAAAGGCTGCCGGCTCGTTGACCGCCAGGTCGGCAAGCATCTTGCGGTCAACCTCGATGCCGGCCTTGATCAGGCCGCCCATCATCTGCGAATAGGTCACACCATGCAGGCGGGCCGCGGCGTTGATCCGCTGGATCCACAGGGCGCGGAACTCGCGCTTGCGGGTGCGGCGGTCGCGATAGGCATATTGACGTGCCTTGTCGACGGCCTGGGTAGCGGTACGGAATGTATTCTTGCGGCGCCCGTAATAGCCCTTCGCCGCCTTCATCACCTTGGCGTGACGGGCGTGGGTTGTGGTGCCTCTTTTTACTCGTGCCATGTCCCGTCTCCCCTACGCGTATGGAAGGAATTTTTTGACGATGCGCGCATCGGCGTCACACAGGATCATCGTCCCGCGGGCCTGGCGCTTCATCTTCTGGGAACGGCGGCGCAGGTTGTGGCTCAGGAAAGCCGCCGACCCACGGACCTTGCCGCTGGCTGTCAGGCGGAAGCGCTTCTTCGCTCCGCTCTTTGTCTTCATCTTGGGCATTTTGACCTCTTTTACTCAATAAGGTGGCCACCGGACCGCTCGCGCGCGGATGCCGCCTTGCGGCGGCTGGTGGCGATATGCCGGCCGGGCATGCCCTGTTTTGACGAGTGTATTACTCAAACGTCTTCAGGCCCGGACGCGACGGTGCTCTGCGCGAAACCGTGTTTATAGGGCGCGGTGCATGGATTGGCAAGGGGGATTGGCAAGGGGGATTTGATGTAGGGTCGGGACGCCTAGCGCGGGGCCAGCACCATCACCATCTGGCGGCCTTCCATCTTCGGCATCGCCTCGACCTTGGCAATCTCCTCGGTCTCCTCACGTACCCGCGCCAGCACATTCGCGCCAAGCTCCTGATGGGCCATTTCACGGCCACGGAACCGCAGGGTGACCTTCACCTTGTCGCCGCCGCCCAGAAACTTCGTCATGTTGCGCATCTTCACCTGGTAATCATGCTCGTCGATGTTCGGACGGAACTTGATTTCCTTGACGTCGATGGTCTTTTGCTTCTTGCGGGCTTCATTGGCGCGTTTCTGCGCCTCATATTTATATTTGCCGTAATCGAGAATCTTGCAGACAGGCGGTTCGGCGTTCGGTTGCACCTCGACAAGGTCAAGGCCGAAATCCTCGGCCTTGGTCAAAGCATCCCTGGTATCGAGAATACCCAGCTGGTTGCCATCCGGGTCGATGCAGCGCACCTGCGGCACTCTGATCGAACCGTTGATACGTGGGCCGTCCTGCACGGGCGGCACATTGGAATAGGGACGGGCTATTTACCTTCTCCTGTCATTCACAACGCCTCTGTCGAGGCATAAAAATTCGCAGCAATCAGGGCGTCCAACGCCGCATTGCCCCGTCTAAATATCAAAAACCGACTGTTTTGCCTAGTCACTAAGCTGTTACCGGGTGATTCGTCATTATCGGACCGTCACGCCGTACCGCCACCGGCGCGGCGCGCCAGATCGGGCGGCAGGCTTTCGCCGCGCAGCATCACCAGCGCCTCGTCACGGTCGATCACCTGCTGCTCGTTGGAGCCGAGCCGGCGCAGCGCGACGGTGCCGGCCTCCGCCTCGCGTCCACCGACCGCAAGGATATAGGGCACCTTCATCACGCTGTGCTCGCGCACCTTGTAGCTGATCTTCTCGTTGCGAAGATCGCTCTCGGCCCGCAGGCCCATCTCGCGGGCGGCATCGACGACCTGCTGCGCATAGTCATTCGCGCTGTCGGTGATCGAGGCCACCACCAGCTGCACCGGCGCCAGCCAGGGCGGCATACGGCCTGAATATTGCTCGATGATGATGCCGATCCAGCGCTCCAGCGACCCGAGGATGGCGCGGTGCAGCATCACCGGACGGTGGCGCGCCCCGTCCTCGGCCACATATTCCGCATCCAGCCGGTCAGGCAGCACGAAATCGACCTGCAGCGTGCCGCACTGCCAGTCCCGGCCAATGGCATCACGAAGCACGAATTCCAGCTTCGGCCCATAGAACGCGCCCTCGCCCGGATTCAGCGTCGTCTCCAGCTTCGCCGCCTCGCAGGCATCGGTCAGCGCGGATTCGGCGCGATCCCACACATCGTCCTCACCGGCCCGCACCTCGGGCCGGTCGGAGAATTTCACCCGCACATCCTCAAAGCCGAAATCGGCATAGATCGATTGCAGCAATTCGCAGAAACGAACCGACTCGGCGGTGATCTGGTCCTCGGTACAGAAGATATGCGCATCATCCTGCGTAAAGGCGCGCACCCGCATGATGCCGTGCAGCGCGCCGGACGGCTCATTCCGGTGGCAGGACCCGAACTCGGCCATGCGCAGCGGCAGGTCGCGATAGGATTTGATGCCCTGCCGGAAGATCTGCACATGGCACGGGCAGTTCATCGGCTTCAGCGCCAGCGTCCGGTCATCCTCGGCCTCGGCGGTGAACATGTTCTCGCGGAACTTGTCCCAATGCCCCGACGCCTCCCACAACGCGCGGTCGACAAGCTGCGGTGTCTTCACCTCCTCATAGCCACCGGCATCAAGGCGACGGCGCATATAGGTCTCGATCTCGCGATAGATGGTCCAGCCATTCGGGTGCCAGAACACCGACCCTGCCGCCTCTTCCTGCAGATGAAAGAAATTCAGCTGCCTGCCAAGCTTGCGGTGGTCACGCTTCTCGGCCTCCTCGAGCATATGCAGATAGGCGTTGAGTTCCTTTTCGGTGCGCCAGGCGGTGCCATAAATCCGCTGCAGCATCGGGCGGTTGGAATCGCCACGCCAATAGGCGCCGGCAACACTCATCAGCTTGAAGGCATGGCCAAGCTTGCCGGTTGATACCAGATGCGGCCCGCGGCACAGGTCGATGAAGTCGCCCTGCTGGTAGAAGGTGACTGTCTCGCCCGGCGGGATCGCCTCGACAAGCTCGACCTTGAACGGCTCGTCATTCTTCCGGTAGAAGGCCACCGCCTCGTCACGTGTCCAGACATTGCGGATGATCGCCTCGTCGCGGTCGACGATCTCATGCATGCGCGCCTCGATGGCCGCCAGATCATCCTCAGTAAAAGCTGCCTCACGGTGGAAATCGTAATAGAAGCCGTTCTCGATCGACGGGCCGATGGTGACCTGTGTTTCGGGATAGAGTTCGCGGACCGCCTCGGCCATCACATGCGCCGCGTCATGCCGGATCGTCGCCAGAATGGCGTCGTCCCTGGCGGTCAGCAACGCCAGCGAGGCATCACTCCCGATCTCGCGTGTGAGGTCCCATTCCTGACCATCGACAACGGCCAGCATGGCCGCCTTGGCGAGGCCGGGACCAATATCTGCCGCAATGGCTGCCGGCGTTACAGGCGCGTCATAGCTGCGGGATGATCCGTCGGGAAGCGTTACGGTTGGCATGGCTGGCTGTGGTCCTGGCTGTCACAACTGTCAAAACAAGCATGGCGCCGATGATGGCATCCGACGCGCAACCTAGCTTCTGGCTGGCGGAAACTCAAGCGTTCTGGTGATCGCCGCCTTCCTTGATCTGAACGGCCTTCGCGTAACGCTTCTTCAGAAGGCGGGCATAGATGGCGATGGTGCTTTTGCACATCCTGTCAGTCGAAAACCGGTCCACGATATGCTGGCGGGTCTCGCCCGCCATGGTCCGGCGCTGGCTGGCACTGACCTCCAGCGCTCTGGCAAGGCATTCGGCAAGACTGTCGATATCGACCGGAGTGGCCAGCCATCCTGTCTGGCCATGGATGATCGATTCAGCCGCTCCGCCATGATCAAAGGCGACAACCAGCCGCCCCATCGCCTGCGCCTCGAGGGCGACGCGGCCGAACGGCTCCGGCGTCACCGACGGCATGACGACAATATCTGCCGCCATCAAAGCGGCCGGCATGTCGTCAACACCATGGGTCAGGCGAAAGCGTCCCGCGAGCCCGAGCTTCATGCCGAGTGCGGTCAATCTGTCGACAAACCCCCTCTTGCCATCGGCCGCGCCGACAAGAACGCAGTGGAATTTCCGGTCTGGAATGCGGGCCAGCGCCTTCAACAGCACCTCATGCCCCTTCCAGCCGGTCGGCCGCGCCGGCAGCATGATCACCGGCTCATCCTCGGGAAGCGCCACCGAATCGACAAAGCGGATGATCCGCGATTGCGATACCGAGGCCGGGTCGAACATGTCGATATCAACCCCGCGTGGCACCACCGACAGCTTTGTTCCCTGATCACCGAACTGCCGTTCAATCTGGTGCCGGACATATTCTGAAATGGCGATGACATGGTCGGTGGCCAGCATCTTGGCATTGACCATCCGCTTCAGGAGATTGCTGTTCTGGAAGCGGCCATGCACCGTGCTGACGGTGGTCAGGCCAAGCGACCTCGCGACCGGCACAGCGATCCAGGCCGGCACACGGGAGCGCACATGGACAAGATCGGCCCCTTCAGCCTCGAGCAGGCGCCGCAGCTTGCGCCGTGTCGCGCCCCAGGCCAGCGGGTTCTTGCGCGCCACAGCCAGCTTGTGGTGCGTCGCGCCCATCCGGTCGAGATGGCGGACCAGCGGCCCGCCTTCGGAAATCACCACGGCGCGTCCGCCAGCATCGATGATGGCTTTCGCCATCTCGATCGTGCCACGTTCCACCCCGCCGCGGACAAGCGCCGGCAGCACCTGGACAACAACGGGACCGTTGCCATCGCGGCTGTGTTTCTTGACGAAGCGGGCGTTCCGCGCATTAGTGGTCATTGGCGTCTCCGTGCTGCGGTCATAGCATTGCGCCACCGGAAATTCGAGAGGACTTTTCAGGAGTGAAGGATGCCTGATATTTCACCGCCCGACTATCTGCAACTTGGAGCCGGGGGCCAGCTTGCCTACCGCCGGACGCAGGGCTTGGCGCCGGGTGTCACCTTCCTGTGCGGGCATGGCTCGGACATGGAAGGAACAAAGGCCCTTGAGGTCGAGGCATGGGCCCGGCAGCGCGGGCTTGCCTGTCTGCGCTTCGACTATCGCGGACATGGCCTGTCGAGCGGTGACTTTCTGGATGGCAATATCTCCAGTTGGACAGCTGACTGCCTCGCCGCGCTGGATGAGCTGACCGAGGGGCCGCAGATTCTTGTCGGCTCGTCCCTTGGCGGATGGCTGATGCTGAATGTCGCGCTGGCGCGTCCGGACCGGGTCGCCGGTCTGATCGGGATTGCCGCCGCGCCGGACTTCACCGAGGACCTGCTGTGGGCGGAATTCGATGATGACCAGCGCCGGAAGATCGAGGCGGACGGTGTGATCTCCCTGCCGAACCCCTATTCCGACGAGCCGGTGAAATATCCCTGGCATCTGATCACTGACGGGCGGCAGAATCTGCGGCTTCGTGGAGATCTGGACATCAATGCGCCGGTGCATCTGCTGCATGGCATGCAGGATGAGGAAGTACCCTGGCAGACCGCCACCCATATTGCCGCGGCGATCAGTGGCAGCGATGCCGAGGTGACGCTGGTCAAGGCTGCCGGCCACCGGTTTTCGGAACCGGATCAGCTGGCGCTGCTTCGCGGCGCGCTGGACCGGATGGTGGACCTTCTGCCGACTACCTAGAAATCGAGATTGGTGTAATGCTGTGATGGCGCCAGACCGGCGACGACATCCTCAAGCAGATCACGAAAGGACGGCCGTGATTTGATTTTCGCGTACCAGAGCCGTGCCTCCGGATGCCGGTCCCAGTCAATATCGCCAAAATAGTCGGTCACCGACAGATGCGCCGCCGCGCTGAGATCGGCAAGCGACATCGCCTTGCCGGCAAGCCAGTTGCCCTGCTCGGCAAGCCAGTCGATATAGTCCAGATGGATATGAAGATTGGTCATCGCGGCCCGCATCACCTCCGATGAGGGGTTGCCACGCGCCGTGACGCGTTTCAGATAGCGTTCATTCAGCAGCGGCGCACCGACCTCGACCACGAATTTGCGCTCGAACCAGTCGGTCAGGCGCCTGATCTCGGCGCGTTCGGCAGCCGTTCCCCAGATCAAGCGACCCTCACCAGGCTCGGTTTCTTCCAGATATTCGGCGATCACCATCGTGCCGCACAGCACATCACCATCCTCGGTCACCAGAACGGGCACGTCTCCGGACGGATTCAATGTCAGGAAATCCTCATGCCGGTCCCAGGGAGATTCAAGCTTGGGCAGATGGACAAGGCGTCTCTCGGCGAGGAGGAGCCTGACGGTGCGCGAGGCGCCATAGAGGGGATGATGATGCAGAACGCGCATACCGGATCACTGTTAAAATTTTGAAAACACGGGAAGGCTAGCCGGGAAGCGCCCGTACGGCAAGAGGGCCGGCCGGCAACGCCGCCAGCGCCCCGGCCTTGAGTTCGTATAGCTGAAGCCGTTCCGGCTCGACAAAACCCGGCCAGTCAATGCCATAGGGGGCGGCCGGCACGAATCCGAACCTGGGATAGTAATCCACCTCGCCGGACACCAGAACCAGCGGCCAGTCACCCTCGCCGGCACGCCGCAGTGCCTCGCTGATCAACGCCCGACCATACCCGCGCCCGCGCAATTCAGGGCGCACCGCCAGCGGGCCCAGCAGCAGGATCACCTGCGCGCCAAGCATGACCTCCCAGAACCGGAGCGAACCGACCGTTGTGCCAGCATCGCGGATGACAAGACATAGCGGGCCTACCGGCGGACCGGGCCGCAACGCCCAGACCGAGCGTTCATGACGCGCCGGGCCGAACGCCTCGGCCATCAGCGCCTCGATCGCCGAAATATCCTGTTCAGTTTGCACGGAAATATCAGACATGACATCCGATTACCGGAATTCACGGAATCCGGCAACCATCTGGCGTTGTTACCACGCATATAACAGCCTGAAGGCGAAAAGGGCGGCCGGGTCGGGGATGCCGGGTCGGGGATGCCGGGTCAGGCCGGCGTCGCCCCGCTGGCGGCCGCGGCATCATCGTCAAGCGGCATCTCCAGCCTCGTGACGATCTCGGTCGGCACCACCTGCCAGAATTTGCCAATCTCGACATCCCACTCATTGAGAAGCCGTGCCGCGAGTGCCGAGTCCGTCGCATTGGCATGCGCCTCTACAAGGCTTTTCAGCTCGGCCTCCCAATGCGCCGTGCCAATCCGTACAACCTGCAGGCTGGCCGGATTGACCCGCGACAGGAAATTTTCATCCGGGTCATGGACAAACGCCATACCGCCGGTCATACCGGCACCGAAATTGTCGCCAACCTCGCCCAGAATGACCACCCGGCCGCCAGTCATATATTCACAGGCGTTGGTTCCGGCGCCCTCGACAACCGCCGTCGCACCCGAATTCCGGACACACAGCCGTTCACCCGCCTGGCCGGCGGCGAACAGCCGCCCCGAGGTCGCGCCATACAGCACGGTATTGCCGATGATGGTGTTTTCATGCGCAACAAAGCTTGCCGCGGCCGACGGGCGGACGATGATGGTGCCGCCGGACAGCCCCTTGCCGACATAGTCGTTCGCATCACCGATCACCTCGAGTCGCAGCCCCTGGGTGGCAAAGGCGCCAAGCGACTGGCCGGCAGTGCCGCGAAGCCGAACCGAGATATGGTCCTCGCGCAGACCGGTCATGCCGAACTTGCGGACGATATGCGAGGACAGGCGCGTGCCGATGGCGCGCTGCGTGTTCTCGACATTATAGGACAGCTGCATCTTCGAGCCGAACTGCAACGCCGTGCTGGCATCGCTGACCATCAGCGCATCAAGCGTGTCCGGAACGGGTGTGCGGTCCCGGTCGCGCGGGCTGCCTTCATGGCTGGCCCGTTCGGCCTGCACCAGGATCGGGTTCAAATCGAGATCATCAAGCGCGGCATCACCGCGGCTGACCTGGGTCAGAAGGTCGGTCCGGCCAATCACCTCTTCCAGCGAGCTGAAGCCAAGTGAGGCGAGGATTTCACGAACCTCCTCGGCAAGATGCGTGAAGAGCTGCACCACCTTTTCCGGCGTGCCCTCGAACTTGGCCCGCAGATCGTCACGCTGTGTGCAGACGCCGACCGGGCAGGTGTTGGAATGGCACTGCCGCACCATGATGCATCCCATCGCGATCAGCGCCGAGGTGCCGATACCATATTCATCGGCACCCAGCATCGCCGCCATGACGATGTCGCGGCCGGTCTTCAGGCCGCCATCGGTGCGCAGGACAACCTTGTCGCGAAGGTCATTCATGCACAGCACCTGATGCACCTCCGAGAGCCCCATCTCCCAGGGAAGGCCGGCATGCTTGATCGAGGATTGCGGGCTGGCGCCGGTGCCGCCGCCATGGCCCGAAACAAGGATGGCGTCGGCTTTCGCTTTCGCCACGCCGGCGGCAATGGTGCCGATACCGGTCGAGGCGACAAGCTTGACGCACACTTTGGCGTCGGGGTTGATCTGCTTCAGATCATAGATCAGCTGCGCCAGATCCTCGATCGAATAGATGTCGTGATGCGGCGGCGGCGAAATCAGCGTCACACCCGGGGTCGAATGGCGAAGCCGCGCAATCAGGCTGTCGACCTTGATACCGGGAAGCTGCCCCCCCTCGCCGGGCTTGGCGCCCTGCGCCACCTTGATCTCGATTTCCTTGCAGCTGTTCAGATATTCCGCGGTGACACCGAACCTGCCGGAGGCGATCTGCTTGATCGCGCTTGACGGGTTGTCGCCATTCTCGCGCAGCTTGAAACGCGCCGGGTCTTCGCCGCCCTCGCCGGAATCGGATTTCGCGCCGATCCTGTTCATCGCGATCGACAGCGTTTCATGCGCCTCCGGGCTGAGCGCGCCAAGCGAGATTCCGGGCGATACCAGCCGCTTGCGGATGCGGGTGATCGATTCCACATCCTCGAGCTTCACCGCCTCACGGCCGGTCTTGAAATCCATCAGGTCGCGAAGATTGACCGGCCCCTGGCCGTTCACCAGCGCGGAATATTTCTTCCAGCTCTCATAGGAACCATTATCGCAGGCATGCTGCATGGCGTGGATCAGCTGGCCGTCAAAAGCGTGCCGCTCACCCGACCGGCGATAGCGGAAAAAGGATCTTCATCACTGTGAGCTCTGGTTAATTCATTTTCTTCATCACCAGGTTTGAATCCAGTTACCTCATCAATGTCTAATGGAGAAGGTAAATAGTCAACAACTGCATCAAGTAAAAGCTGAACTCCCTTATTTTTAAATGCACTTCCAGCAAGTACAGGAACAAACATACCTTCAAGAGTTCCTTTTCTAATAGCTTTTTTAATGTCTTCGACAGTTAGCTCTTCATCAGCAAAATACTTTTCTAACACATCATCATCTGCTTCTGCCACTATATCTAAAAGCTCTTGTCTTTTTGTATTTGCTTCCTCAAGCATGTCTTCTGGAATATCAGCAATGTCCCATTCAGAACCATCATCTTTAGACCATGTATGAGATTTCATTTCA
>RFZL01000081.1 GCA_009920665.1 Alphaproteobacteria bacterium
GCTTTGTTGGCGCATGCGTCAGCTGTTTGCCGCGCGTTCGGTAGCGATGATCTCGCGCATCTGGTCAAGGCCTATCGCTCCCGGGATGACCTGACGCCCCGGCATTTGTCACCGTTGGTGATTCCGTCAAGAAAGGCCAGACCGTGCTGATTGTCGAGGCGATGAAGGTGATGAACCCGATCACCGCGCCAACCGACGGCAAGATTGCGCAGATCATGGTGCAGAATGGACAGCCGGTGGAATTCGGCGAAGTGCTGGTCGTTATCGAGTGATGTTCAACAAGATCCTCATAGCCAACCGGGGCGATGTGGCGCTGCGTGTGCTTCGCGCCTGCCAGGAACTCAAGATCCCGAATGTCGTCGTGCATTCGACGGCCGACGCCGATTCAATGCCTGTTCGCCTGGCCGATGAATCGGTCTGTATCGGACCGCCATCAAGCACCGATTCCTATCTCAATGTGGCCTCGATCATCACCGCCGCCGGAATCACCGGCGCCGATGCGGTTCACCCCGGTGTCGGGTTTCTTGCCGAGAATGCCGATTTTGCCGAGATCGTCGCCGCGCATGGCCTGACTTTCATCGGGCCGGAGCCGCGCCATATCCGCTCGATGGGCGACAAGGTCGAGGCCAAGATCACCGCCGCCGGGGCCGGGCTGCCGCTGGTTCCGGGATCGCCGGGCGCGGTGCCGACGCTTGACGAGGCGCGGCGCATCGGCGCCGATGTCGGATACCCGCTGCTGGTCAAGGCGGCATCGGGTGGTGGTGGCCGCGGGATGAAGGTTGCCGAGACCGCGGATGACCTCGCCGAGGCGTTCAGTTCGGCCCGTTCCGAAGCGAAGGCGGCCTTTGGTGACGACACTGTCTATCTGGAACGCTATCTTGGCCAGCCGCGCCATATCGAGGTGCAGGTGATTGCCGACAGCCATGGCAATGTGGTGCATCTGGGCGAACGCGAATGTTCGATCCAGCGGCGTCACCAGAAGCTGTTCGAGGAAGCCCCCTCTCCTGTTCTGAGCGCCGGGCAGCGGGCCGAGATTGGCGGCATCGCGGCCGAAGCCACACGCCGGATGGGTTATCTTGGCGTTGGCACGATGGAATTCCTGTATGAGAATGGTGAATTCTTCTTCATCGAGATGAACACCCGCCTGCAGGTTGAACATCCGATCACCGAAGCGATCACCGGCGTCGACCTTGTCCGTGAACAGATCCGCATCGCCGCCGGCTTGCCACTGTCCTTCACCCAGGATGATGTGACCTTCACCGGCCATGCGATCGAATGCCGGATCAATGCCGAACATCCCGAAACCTTCATGCCGACACCGGGGCGGATCACCGCCTATCACGCGGCCGGCGGCCCCGGGATCCGCGTTGATTCCTGTCTTTATGCCGGCTATGCCGTGCCACCCTATTATGACAGCCTGATTGCCAAGCTGATTGTCTATGGTGATGATCGCGCGCATTGCCTGTCACGGCTGAAACGGGCATTGCAGGAATTCGTTGTCGAGCCGATCCCGACGACACTGACACTGCATGAAAGGCTGGTGGACGCGCCGGCGGTGATTGATGGAAGTTACAATATCCGCTGGCTTGAGGAACATTTCCTGAACGACGGTGACAGCTGACCTGTTCGGCAGACGCGCCTGCAATCAGGGGGAATGACCATGGCCGAGCGCTTCGCCTTTTCACCCGAAACGCTGATCAAGGCCTATTCGCTCGGCGTGTTCCCGATGGCTGACAGTGCTGACAGCCGCGACATCAAATTCTACGACCCGGATGCGCGCGCGTTGATCCCGCTGGCCTGGCAGGAGGGCGCGCGGCACGAATTCCATCTGCCGCGGCGTCTTGCCCGTACGGTGCGCCAGCGGCGATTCAGCGTCACCGTCGACCGCGATTTCCCGGCCGTGATCGACGAATGCGCCGCACTTGGCGATGGCCGGACGGAAACCTGGATCAACCGTGATATCCGGCAGCTCTATATCGCGCTTCATCGGCTTGGGTTCGCGCATTCGATCGAGGTGTGGCACGAAGAAAGACTTGTTGGCGGTCTGTATGGTGTCGCCCTGCGCGCAGCCTTTTTCGGAGAATCGATGTTCTCGCGTCAGACCGATGCCTCGAAAGTGGCACTTGTTCATCTGGTGGCGCGGCTTCGCGCTGGCGGTTTTCATCTTCTCGACGCGCAATTCACCAATGATCATCTGCGCCAGTTCGGCATCCATGAGATCAGCCGCGAGCAATTCCAGCAACGTCTGCAACGAGCATTGGGCGCAGCTGCCAATCTGCAGCTGGACACGCCGAGTGATGAGCTGGTCGCCATGATGCTGGGACCGGCCGGGACCGACTGACCGGCGATTGGCCGACAACCGACCGGCAGCGTCACTCTGGTTTACAGCTGAGCAATGTCAGGTCATAGACCGGGTGTTCCATCGCCGAGACAGCGGGGCTGGAGGCGAACATCCAGCCGCTGAAGACCGGCTGTGGTGGCCTGCTGCCGTCATGGCCGTTATCCACCACTTCAAGAAATGCCACATCTTCCGGCGGTTCTTCCGGCGGATGGTAGGCACAGCGCCGCACTGTCACGCTGAGCGTGCCGAAATCAACCGGCTCATCGATGGGAACCATCAATGTGGAAATCCGCGCGGTGATCTTGTCGAGAGCCTGGATGGTGGCGGCGCGGCCATCGATCCAGCTGGCCTCGGCACCTGCGGACAAGCCGAGAAGCGCCACCACAAGCAGGAGAATGCGCCGGTCAGGACGGGTCATTGCTCCCCGCAAACACCGCCTTGCCAAGAAGATCGGTCAGGCTGACCGGATCGCGCGTGTCATAGATGATGTCGCCGGGCTGCAGCATCTCCTCGTCGGCGCCCGGCATCAATTCCAGATAGTTACCACCAAGAAGCGAGGCGGCGGTGATTCGGGCGCTGCTGTCAGCCGGAAGCTGGACCTGCCGGTCCAGCGAGATGACGATTCGCGCGGCATAGGTAATCGGGTCGAGTTCCTGGCGCGTGATCCGACCAACCTTGATACCGGCAATGCGGACATCATCGCCCACCGCCAGACCGCCAGTGGTGCCGAACTCGGCCTCGATCTCATAGCCGTTGCCACCCTTGATATCAGCCGCTTCATAAGCCACTGACATGAAGGCAATAGCCGTCAGGAGGACAACCGCACCCATGATGATCTCGAGTGTGTTTCTCTGCATCCTTGCCTCCTGTCAGTTGTCCCTCGCCAGGAACGCCGGATTGTCGCTCAGACCGGGCTCCACGGTTCATAATCACCGGTCGCCGGCGCCCGCTTTCCACCCTTCAGCACATGCCCGGCCGGGCGGTGTGCGAATTTCGTTCCGGTCGTGTTAGGCAGATGATCCTGCTGCCAGTCATGACGGCGATAACCACCCTCGGGCGGCGGGCTGTCCTCGGTATGATGCAGCCAGCCATGCCAGTCGGCCGGCACCTTCGATGCCTCGACCATGCCGTCATAGCGAACATAGCGGCGCGGCGGCTTGCCGGGGCGCGCCTTGCGTTCCTCGTAATAGCGGTTGCCGAACTCGTCGGCACCGATGAACCGCGCCTTGAAATGGAGATGTAGTCTTGTGACGATATCCATAATTTGGAAACCTTCCCGTGTGGCACCGGTCGGCCCGGTCCATAAATCCCTTGTGGAATGTCATGCCAGAGCCCGTGGCCGGTAATATAGGCCCGCGTCACGCCCGCAGTCCAGAGGCAGCACGACAGAATCCTGTCGAACCTGCGACCCGTTGTCGCCAGCACCCCGCGAAACACCCCCGATTCATAATCTTGGGATGATGGCAAGGCAATTTTTAGCTGAAATTGCAAATTTGTGACTTGTTCCTGTGCTTCAACATCATGTAGTTTTTGCGGGTCGGCACCACAAAATCTAGTAAATTTGCTAGTGAATTTGCCTGCTGGCGCTTTAAAAAACCGATCGAAAACAACCACTAACCATCCTCCCCCATGATGGTTCGAAGTCAGAGATTCTCAAGGGTTACATAGATGCAGTTCAAAAGACGTTTCACCGTTTCCGGGGCCGAGCCTTTTGCCGCTCTCGAATTCCGTTTCGCCTCGAGCGAGATCCGAAACCCTGACGGCACCGTCGTTTTTCAGGCGGAAAATGTCGAGGTGCCGGTGCAGTTCTCGCAGGTGGCGACGGACATCATGGCGCAGAAATATTTTCGCAAGGCGGGAATCCCCGCGAGGCTGAAACGCGTCGAGGAGAGTTCTGTCCCGTCGTGGTTGTGGCGCTCAATCCCCGATGATGCCGCGCTTGCCAAGCTGCCGGAAGATGAGCGTTTTGTCGGTGAAACCTCGACCAAACAGGTCTTCAACCGGCTGGCCGGCACCTGGACCTACTGGGGCTGGAAGGGCGGCTATTTCACCACCGAGGAAGATGCCCGCACCTATTATGACGAGATGTGCCACATGCTGGCCGCGCAGATGGCCGCGCCGAACTCGCCGCAATGGTTCAATACCGGCCTGCACTGGGCCTATGGAATCGATGGTCCGAGCCAGGGACATTTCTATGTCGATTTCGAAACCGGCAAGCTGACCCGTTCGGCCAGCGCCTATGAGCATCCGCAGCCACATGCCTGCTTCATCCAGTCGGTGAATGACGATCTGGTCAATGAAGGCGGCATCATGGATCTGTGGGTCCGCGAGGCACGGTTGTTCAAATATGGCTCCGGCACCGGATCCAACTTCAGCCGCATCCGCGGCGAGGGCGAGAGCCTGTCGGGTGGCGGCAAGTCGTCGGGCCTGATGAGCTTCCTGCGCATCGGTGACCGCGCCGCCGGCGCGATCAAGTCGGGCGGCACGACGCGCCGCGCCGCCAAGATGGTCACGGTCGATGTCGACCATCCCGATATCGAGAATTATGTCGACTGGAAGGTCGTCGAGGAGCAGAAGGTGGCAGCACTTGTCGCCGGCTCGAAGCTGGCACAGCGCCATATGGGCGAGGTCATGGCGGCCTGCCAGGACGAAACGCTCGATGGCGATGACCGGTTCGATCCGCGCCAGAACAAGGCACTGAAGAAGGCCATCTTCGCGGCACGCGCCGTGATGATCCCGGAAAACTATGTCCAGCGGGTGATCCAGTTCGCGCGCCAGGGCTATACCGAGATCGAATTCAAGACCTATGATACCGACTGGGACTCCGAGGCCTATCTGACCGTCGCCGGCCAGAATTCGAACAACTCGGTTCGCGTCAGCAACGAATTCCTGCAGGCCGTCCTCGACAAGGGCGACTGGGAATTGATCCAGCGCCGCGACAATGGCGTCGCCAAGCGCATCAAGGCCGCTGATCTGTGGGAGAAGATCGCCTATGCGGCCTGGGCATGCGCCGATCCGGGGCTGCAATATGACAGCACCATCAATGAATGGCACACCTGCCCCGAGGGCGGCCGGATCAATGCCTCAAACCCCTGCTCGGAATATATGTTCCTTGACGACACCGCCTGTAATCTGGCGTCACTGAACCTGATGCAGTTCCGGCATGCGGATGGAACCTTCGACATTCCGGCCTTTGAACATGCCTGCCGGTTCTGGACGCTGACGCTGGAAATCTCGGTGCTCATGGCGCAGTTCCCGTCGCGTGAGATCGCCCAGCTGTCCTACGAATACCGCACGCTCGGCCTCGGCTTTGCCAATATCGGCGGCCTGCTGATGGCGCAGGGCCATTCCTATGACAGCGACGAGGGGCGTGCCATCTGCGGTGCCATTTCGGCCATCATGACCGGCATCTCCTACGCCACCTCGGCCGAGATCGCCAGCGAGGTCGGCACTTTCCCGCAATATAAGAAGAACGCCAAGCACATGCTGCGGGTGATGAGGAATCACCGGCTGGCGGCGCATGGCAAGGCCAAGGGCTATCGCGGACTCAGCATCCTGCCGGTACCGCTTGATTCTGTATCCTGCCCGGATGCCGGCCTGATCGACGCCGCGAGGGCAGCGTGGGACAGCGCCGTCGAGCTTGGGAGTGAGCATGGCTATCGCAACGCGCAGGCCACCGTAATTGCGCCCACCGGCACGATCGGCCTGGTCATGGATTGCGACACCACCGGAATCGAGCCCGACTTCGCAATCGTGAAGTTCAAGAAACTTGCCGGCGGTGGTTATTTCAAGATCATCAACCGCGTCGTTCCCGAGGCGCTGGCCAATCTCGGCTATGCGCAGGATCAGATCGACGACATCATCAACTACGCCGTTGGTGCCGGCAGCCTGAAGAGCTGCCAGTCGATTTCCATGAACGCGCTTCGCGACAAGGGTTTCGGCGATGCCGA
>RFZL01000082.1 GCA_009920665.1 Alphaproteobacteria bacterium
GGTTCGGGGCAGGCGGCGCAGTCGAATACGCTGACAGGTCTCCTCACCGTGACGGTGACGCGTGTCTTCGATAACGGCAACATGGAGATCGCCGGGCAGAAAAAGCTGACATTGAATAATGGCGATGAATATGTGCGCCTGACCGGCCTGATCCGACCGGAGGACGTTTCGGCGACCAACACGGTGTTTTCAAACCGGATTGCCGATGCCGAAATCGTTTATGTGGGAGCTGGCGAGATCGCTGATTCAAGCCGGCAGGGTTGGTTGAGCCGGACGATGCGTTCCGTATCACCATTCTGATCCGGAGGCGGTCGCCATGATATTTAAGATAATGAAAAGACTGTGCCAGGTTTTTGTGACCCTGGGGCTGTTCGTCAGCCTTCTTGGTCAGCACGCGCTCGCCGACAGGCTGAAGGACATGACGTCCATTGCCGGCGTGCGTTCGAACCAGCTTGTCGGCTATGGCGTTGTTGTAGGACTTGCCGGTACCGGTGATGGGTCGTCGGGGCTGACTCTGCAGTCGTTGCAGTCGATGGTCTCGCAGTTTGGCCTTGTGACCGATGCAAGCAATCTGAACGCCAAGAATGTTGCCTCGGTGATGGTCACGGCGGAAATGCCGGCATTCATGAAACCCGGCCAGCGTCTCGACATCACTGTCTCGACAATCAGCGGCGCGAAGTCGCTTCGCGGCGGCACCCTGCTGATGACCCCGATGCTTGGTGCCGACGGTGAAACCTACGCGATCGCACAGGGCAATCTTGTCGTTGGAGGGCTGGGGGTGGCTGGCAATGACGGATCGTCGGTGATCGTCAACATTCCGACGGTCGGCCGGATTCCGCGTGGTGCCTCGATCGAGAAGATGGTCGACACACCTTTCCAGTCGACCGAGAACGTGCTGCTGAACCTTCACCAGTCGGATTTCAGTACCGCAATGCGTGTTGCGGACGCCGTCAATGAGGTCTTCGGGCCTGAAGTGGCAGTCCCGCTCGACGCATCAACCATAAAGGTTCGGGCGCCTGTCGATCCGGCGCAGAAGGTGTCCTTTGTCAGCCTGCTGGAGAATATCGAGGTCGATCCGGCCCGGCCGGCCGCCAAAGTGATTGTGAATTCCCGCACTGGCACCATCGTCATTGGTGGTGATGTTCGTGTCACGCCTTCGGTTGTCACGCACGGGTCACTGACAGTGCGGATCAATGAGGACAAGCAGGTCACCCAGGCCAACAACATCGCGCAGAACGATCAGGGTGTTGTCATCGCGCCGGGTGAGGCGCAGGTCAATGATGACACCGAGATCATCATCGAGCAGGAACCGGCGCGGGCCTTCATCTTTGATCCGGGTGTCGAGCTGTCGGATGTTGTCGACGCCATCAACGGTGTCGGTGCCTCACCGGCTGATATGGTGGCAATCCTCGAGGCGCTGCGTGAGGCTGGATCGCTACGTGCCGAAATTATCGTGATCTAGGGAGGCGGCATTGCAGAGTGATCTGAACATCAATGGCATGATCGATGCGGCACGGGCGACAGCGGAAAACGCGTCACTGAAACCACCGGACCGCAATTCCAGCCTGCGTGAAGTGGCCGAACAATTCGAGGCAATCTTCCTGAATGAATTCATCAAGCAGTCGCGCAAGGCGAAGCTTGCTGAGGATATTCTCGGCAGTTCGGCGCAGGATACCTATCAGGAAATGATGGATCGCGAGCTGTCATCGCAGCTTTCAGGCAGGGTCAATCTTGGCATTGCAGAGGCGCTTGTGCGCCAGCTTGGGCCGGGAAAGGCTGACTGATGTCGAGCCTGTTTGATATTGGCCGTTCAGGTCTTCAGTCCTACCGCCGCGCGCTGTCAGTGACCGGCCAGAACATCGCCAATGTCAACACCGATGGCTACAAGCGCCGCGAGGCCGAGTTGAAGGAAGTTTCGGCTGGCCAGGGTGACATCTACGGTGTTAGCAGCAATAGCGGGCTTGGTGTGCGCGTGTCCGACATCAAGCGTTCCTTTGATGAATTCCTTTTGAACAAGGCGCGCAATGCCAGTGCCAATGCCGAAACCTCCACTGCCTATCTTGAAGCACTGGAACAGCTACAGGCGGTTCTGGTCCCGGGGGAGGGCAATATCGGCACGGTCCTCGAAGAGTTCTTTGCCAGCTTGCATGATGTGAGCAATGTGCCTGCCGAGATGGGGCCGCGTGTCGTGGCGCTGGAGCGAGGCAGGGCCGTTGCTGATGTTTTCAACGAAACGTCGCAGTCTATTACCACACTCAAAAATGGCCTGATCACCCAGACAAACCAGGGGCTCGACGATCTCAACGCGCTTGTCAAAGGGTTGCTGAATGTCAATCTGCAGCTGACAAAGGCCGATGCGGGGGCGTCGAAATCCCTTCTCGACAGCCGTGACATGCTGATCGACAAGATCAGCGAGTTTGTCGAGGTCAATACATCTCTTGACGCCAAGGGACGCGCAACATTGCGGCTTGGGGGCTCGGTTGCGGGTCCGAAGATCATTGATGGGGCGAAGAGCTATAATGTGCGCATGACCGCACTGGATGATCGGTTTGTTTTCAAGGTTGGAGCTGCCGGCGTGGAGACAGTGACCAACCAGGTGGTTAACGGCCGGCTGGCTGGGCTTGAGCAAGGTTACCGCACGGCGCATGAGACCACTGGCAAGATCGATGATCTGGCGCATCTTGTGACGCGTGACATGAACGCTGTGCATCGCAAGGGGGTAACACTCGACGGTGATCTTGGTGGCGACCTGTTCCTTGCGCGACGCCCGATCATATCCTTCGGTCCCGCCAATGTCGGCCAGTCCTATGCCGAGGTTGATGTCGAGGATATGAATCTCGTCGATCCGCAACGCGTCACCTTTACCTATAATGCCAACCAGAACAAATGGGTCGGACGTGACGATCTTGGCGAGGTCGTCGCCTCCGGTGCGAGTTCGGTCAAGCTTTCCGGGATGACAGTCAGGTTTGTTGGCCAGGCATTTGACAATGACGAAATCATTGTCGATCCATCGCGGGGCGCCGCAGAATCGCTTGTTTTTGCGCTGAAGCGCGGTGAGGAATTTGCCGCCGCGGCAGCGCGGCTTGCCTATGCCGATAGCGCAAATGCCAGCACTTCTGTGATTGCTGCGAAGGATGGTGACGCGGTCGCTGCCTCGAACCTGCCGGCTCTGAATACGGTGTTTGGTGATGCCATCTCGTCGGTGGCCGCAACTGATTTCCTGAAGGATGGTGCTGTTGCCATCGTGCCCAAGAACGCCGACAAGCTGGACCTTGTCAGCCTCGTGCAGCAAGGCTCCTTCACCTTCTCGGTGGCGGCAGAGGATGTTCCCAATGTCAGCATGATGACCCTGTCCTATACCGATGCCAATGATGCCGCCGCCGCGGCAAGTTTCTCCATGAGCCATGTGCTTCACTATGGTGTTGCCGACGAGGCCGGCTGGACAGATATGGGGCAGATCGCCGATCTCCTGAATATCGGGGCGATCACGGGATCTGACGGTAGCAACACGGTCACGCTTGCCGATATCGGCGCGCGCGCCGCAGCCAGCGATGGCACGCTTGTCATCTCCATGGCTGACGGCGACCCGGTTTCCGGCAGCATGTTCACCGGCAGCGGTCCGATTGTCAGTGCCGATACGACAAGTCGCAACGAAACTGCCTCGACCATTCATATATTCACCCGCGAGGGACGCCACCTGGCCGGTGAGGCGCTGGACGCTGCCAGCCAGGCATCGCTTCTGACTACCGGCAATGGATTCGTTTCCGAAGTAGCGTATGACAGCACCTATCTGAATGGTGTCAGCCCCTATCTCGAGACTGGTGTGGTGAGGCGCTCGTCAGCTGCCGAGGCCATGATTCAGTCGAATATCTCCGGCGACAGCGGAACTTTTGATTTCACGCGACTGTCCGATGTCGATGGCGCTGTAAGCGCCACGGACGGGTCGATGGCGCATGCGGAATCCGCATCCTACACATTGACCATCGAGGGATTCACGAAGACGGTTACCGTGGCTGATTTCGGTGTCGACGGTACCAGCGATGATGTCGCCAAGGCGATGATCGAGAAGTTTCGTGATGATGCGCCGCGCGCCACGCTTGCCGGCAGTGCCGTTACAAATCTTCCGGTCGATGGCACAAGCGTTGCCATCAGCTTTGAAGGCAACACCTACAATATCACCATGATCGATGACGAGGTGTCTGTCAGTGGCGGTGAGGAGGGGCGTATCTACGCCTTCTTCAGCAATGACAACAAACTGTATGTATCCTCGACAAGCGGCAGCATCGGGGCCGAGGCGATAGAGGTTCTGGCCAACAGTGATGTTACTGGCAACAGCGATGCCGCATCGGCTTTCGGACTCAGTGTTGGGGTCGGGCCGACTCCGTCAGCGGACGATTTCAGCGCCTATGACTACAGGCTCAGCATCGATGGCGCCCAGATCGTCGCCACCCGCACCAGCTCTTCTGCCACGCTGAGCGCCAGTGCCTCTGCCACAAGTTCGGTTGGCGAGCGGTTGACGATGACCGATCTTCCAGATGAGGAGCTGATCGTGATCGTCACCGGGGGTGCGCGCAAGATCGCCGCCGGTTATGACATGCTTCCCGACAGTGGCCCGTCACTGGCATCCGACATCACGGTCAATATTGTTGATGCCACGGCAGGCACGGTCGAATTCCTCGACACGGCCACCGGTACCTCACTCGCCACGCGGACCCTGGATTCAAACCAGATCGCCGCGGCGCGAGGGATCGAGGTGAAACTGGACGGTATCCTCCAGACGGGTGACAAGTTCCATGTGACATCGAACAGCAACGGCATCGGTGATGCCCGCAACATGCTTGATCTTGCCGCGCTGCAGATGCCGATGGGTGATCGAGGCGGGTTTCAGGATGTCTTCAGCCGCGTTGTGTCGGGGGTAGGCTCCAGTCTGCAATCGACCCAGGTCACGAACAATGCGGCAACGGAGCTTTACAATGCCAGCCTTGAGATCGAATCATCCTTCTCTGGCGTGAGCCTCGATGCCGAGGCTGCCAATCTTATCCAGCAGCAGCAGGCCTATCAGGCTTCAGCGCGGATTCTGTCAACAGCACGCGAAATTTTCCGGACCCTGCTCGATTCCGTATAGGGCGGGCAGAGGCTGTGACCAAGAGGTAGAGACATGCAGGTAAGCACCAGGATTTTCAATAAACAGTCTGTCGAGACATTTTCCGACCTGACCGGTCAGATCCAGAAGAAGCAGGAACAGGTTGCAAGCGGCAAGGAGCTGACCAAGCCTTCCGATGATCCGGTGAAGGCCGCGCGGGTGATGGTTGTCAAGGAGCAGCGCGCCCAGAATGACCAGTTTCTGCGCAATATCGATATCAGCTATGTAAAGCTCAGCCTGACCGAAAGCGCGCTTGAACAGGCAACCAATCTTGCGACGCGTGCCTATGAGCTTGGCATTCAGGCACGCTCGGATACAAATGCGGGTGGCCGCACCGCGCTGGCCATCGAGATCAAGGGCGTTCTGGAAGGTATGCGTGATCTCGCCAATGCGACCGACGCCAGCGGACGGTCGATCTTTGGCGGCTTTCAGGTTGGGTCTGTGCCCTTCACCGTGGATGATGCTGGCACGACCAAGTTTGTTGGTGATCGCGGGATACATACCGTCAGAATCTCATCATCAATGGAATTGCGAACGGCTGTTGATGGTAGCACGGTGTTTGAGCGCATATCTTCTGAAGCCGGCGGTTTCACCTCGGTCTTCAGCATGCTTGACTCGATGGTCACCGATCTTGAAGCTGGCGATGCTTCAGACGTGCCTGTCGATGACCTGAAGAATGCGATTTCGCATTTTGCAGATCAGCGCGCGATTGTCGGTTCACAAATGAACAAGGCGGATAATCAGCGCGCGTTGCTGGAGAATCGCAACCTCATCCTGACCGAGAATATCGGCGAGATG
>RFZL01000083.1 GCA_009920665.1 Alphaproteobacteria bacterium
CGGGCTTGGGATGCCGATCATCTTCTCGTGGTTTGTGGGTGGCATTTTTGTTGCTGGCGCGGCCTGGGTCGTCGGCAAGATCTCGCTTGGTCTTCGCTCGGATTATCTCGCCATCGCGACGCTCGGCATTTCCGAGATCATCATCTATTTCCTGAAGTTCGAGGAATGGCTGACGCGCGGCGTGAAGAACGTCACCGGCCTGCCGCGCCCGGTGCCCTATGAGATCGATCTCAAACAATCGCCGACGTTCCAGTCCTGGGCCAGTGGCCTCGATATGAGCATCGAGACGGCCGCCTCGATCACGGTCAAGCTGTGCTATGCCGGCCTGTTCTCGGTCGTCCTTCTGGTGGTCCTGTATCTGTCCGAGGTGGCGCTTCGCTCGCCATGGGGGCGGATGATGCGGGCGATACGCGACAATGAAACCGCCGCCGCCGCGATGGGCAAGAACGTTACCAGCCGTCATCTTCAGGTGTTCATCCTCGGGTCTGCCGTTGTTGGCATTGCCGGTGCGATGCTGACGACGCTCGACGGTCAGTTCAACCCGCCAACCTATCAGCCGCTTCGCTTCACCTTTTTGATCTGGGTCATGGTCATCATTGGCGGGTCGGGCAATAACTGGGGCGCGGTCCTTGGCGGGTTCGTCATCTGGTTCTTCTGGATCGAGGCCGAACCCATCGGCCTGTGGCTGATGGGGGCGTTGACGTCCGGCATGGCGCCGGACCACTGGCTGCGCCTGCATCTGATCGAAAGCGCGGCGCATATGCGCCTGTTGACGATGGGGCTGGTGCTGTTGCTGGTGTTGCGTTTCGCACCGCGTGGCCTGATTCCCGAGGTCAAACGCTGATATGACCGCCAGCCATTGTCATGGTCGTGACGCCTGACAGGCTTGCCAGCAACCCGCCAAATGCCCTAAATATGACCGACGACACCAACGGCGCGTCTCGCCACTGAAAGGTCACCCCATGCTCGAGAAATTCCAGCCCGTCCCCCCTGATCCCATCCTTGGTCTTGGCCAGCTGTTCGCCGCCGACACGCGCGATGGCAAGATCGATCTCGGGGTTGGTGTGTTCAAGGATGCCGCCGGCAACACGCCGATCATGAGCGCGGTGAAGAGGGCCGAGCTGGTTCTTCACAACAGCCAGACAACCAAGACCTATAAGGGGCTTGCCGGCGACGAGGCATTCCGCGATTCCATGCGGGCGCTGGTCCTTGGCGATGCCGTGCCCGCCAACCGCGTGGCGACGATCCAGACCCCGGGCGGCACCGGCGCCATTCGCCAGCTCTATGAGGCGGTCAAGAAGATCAATGACGAGGCGACCTTGTGGCTGAGTGATCCGACCTGGCCGTCACATATCGGCATCGCCAGGCATATGGGCTTGAAGATGCGCGGCTACAGCTATTTCGACGGCACCGCCAGCACGGTTGATTTCGGCGCCATGATGGATGATCTTGCCGCTGTGCGGCCGCAGGATGTGGTGATGCTTCATGGATGCTGTCACAACCCGACCGGGGCCAATTTGTCGATATCGCCTATCAGGGGTTTGGCGACGGTCTTGATGCCGACGCTGCCGGGCTGCGGGCGATGGCGGCACGGGTGCCCGAAATGCTGATCGCGGCCTCATGCTCGAAGAATTTCGGCCTGTATCGCGACCGCGTCGGTTGCGCGATGGTGATCTGCGAGAGCGCGGAGCAGCATGAAGTTGTCAGCCGGAATCTGGCTCTGCTGAACCGCCTGAACTATTCCTTCGCGCCTGATCATGGCGCGGCGCTGGTGGCGATCATTCTTGGCGACAAGGAGCTTCGCGCCGAGTGGGAGACCGAGCTTGACGAGATGCGTGACACCATGCTGACAATCCGGCAGAGCCTGGCGGACGAGCTGCGCCGTCAGTGCAATACCGACAGATTCGATTTTATCGCCTCGCATCGCGGGATGTTCTCGCGCCTTGGGCTCGACAAGGACAGTGTCGAGGCGCTTCGCGAGAGGCATGCCATGTATGTCGTCGGTGACAGCCGGATCAATATCGCCGGCCTGTCCGGCGGGCGGCATGAGCCTTTTGCCGCCGCTGTTGCCAAGGTGCTGGCGGCCTAGATCACGATTGCCGTGATGTGGCGTATAAGGGGGACAGGCCTATGACCGAGGCGAGAGCAAGAACAGGTGGCCAGCTGTTGATGGACAGCCTTGTCGGCCTTGGCGCGACACGCGGTTTCGGGGTTCCGGGCGAATCCTATCTTGCTGTCCTCGATGCGATGGTTGATCACGCCAATATCTTCGACCTCATCCTTTGTCGTCAGGAGGGCGGGGCCGCCTATATGGCGGCGGCGTGGGGCAAGCTGACCGGCACGCCGGGTCTTTGTTTCGTCACGCGGGGCCCGGGCGCTACCAATGCCACCGTGGGCATCCATACGGCGATGCAGGATTCACTGCCGATGATCCTGTTTGTCGGGCAGGTCGGGACCGATGTGAAGGGCCGCGAGGCGTTTCAGGAGGTCGATTACACCGCCTTCTTCGGACCATTGGCGAAATGGGTCGTCGAAATCGACGATGTGAACCGCGTTCCCGAGATCATCAGCCGCGCCTGGACGGTGGCGCTCAGCGGCCGGCCGGGTCCGGTCGTGGTGGCGCTTCCAGAGGATATGCTTGTCGCCCAGTCGGAGGCCGAACCCTGCGGCCCGGTGGTGATCCCTGAACCGGCACCGTCGGCAGCTGATGTCCGCGGTATCGCCGACAGGCTTACCGCCGCCGAACGCCCGGTCATCCTTCTTGGCGGTACGCGCTGGACCGAGGACTCCGCCCGCGCCATTGAGGGATTTGCCAGTACCCACGACGTTCCGGTTGTCGCTGCCTTCCGGTTTCATGACATCATAGACAATGATTGTCCCGCCTATGCCGGCGATGCCGGGGTGGCGATGAACGGCTATATGAAATCGCTGCTTCACGAGGCTGACCTGATTCTGGCGGTGAATATCCGCTTTGGCGAGTTGACGACAGATGGCTACAGCCTGTTCACCGCACCGCGCATGGCGGCGACGTTGATTCACAGTCACGCCTCGGATGACGAGATCGGCAAGATCTACGCGCCCGACCTGCCCATCCATGCCGGCCCGAACGCCATGGCCGCCGCGCTGGCGACGATCGATCTGTCTGACAGTGCCGCCCGCACGGCATGGTACAAGGCGGCACGGGCCGACTATCTGGCCTCGCTGACGGCTCCGGCACAGCCCGGTGACGTCGATATGAGCGTTATCACGGCGCAGATTCAGGAAACGCTGCCAGCGGATGCCATTGTCACTCACGGGGCTGGCAATTTCGCGATCTGGCCAGACAAGTTCCTCTCTTATGGGCGTGACCAGAGACTGCTTGGCCCGCAGAGCGGATCGATGGGTTTTGGCCTTCCGGCGGCGCTGGCGGCGAAGGTCCATGATCCGTCGCGCTTCGTGCTGTGCTTTGCCGGTGACGGCGATTTCCAGATGAACGGCAATGAGCTTGGCACCGCGCTGCAGTCGGGGCTGAACCCGGTGATCCTGATCATCAACAACAGCAGCTACGGCACCATCCGGATGCATCAGGAGCGGCATTACCCGGCCCGCGTGTCTGGGACCGAGATCGTCAACCCTGACTATATGGCCATCGCGGCGGCCTACGGATTCCATGGCGAGCGGGTGACCCGCACCGATGAATTCGCGGCCGCTTACGAGCGCGCCTGCGCCGCGCCGGCAGGGGCGATTGTCGAGATTGTCACCGCGACCGAGGCCATTTCACCGCGCACCACTATCAGCGCTCTTCGCGCCGCGGCCGGGGGGTGACGGGCCAGCCTGAAAACCGCCCGATCCGCCCAATCCGCATGATCAATGTCCATGCCGAGGGTGAGCTTGGCTATGTTGTTACCGATGGTTTGCCCGACATTCCGGGGGACAGCATCGCTGACCGGCTTGCCTGTCTGAATGACGGCGATGGCGCGTTGCGCCGGCACCTGATGCTGGCGCCGCGCGGCAACCCCGCCTGTTCGGTCAATCTGCTGATGCCGCCGGTGGACCCGCGCGCCGACGCCGCCTTTATTATCATGCAGCCGGATCGCGCCCATGCCAGTTCCGGGTCGAACAGCATCTGTGTGACGACGGCGCTCCTTGAGTCCGGCATGGTGGAAATGCGGGAGCCCGAGACAGTGGTGACGCTGGAGACGGCGGCTGGCCTTGTCACCGCACGGGCCGAATGCCACGACGGCAGGTGCGTCCGCGTGCATCTCGATATGGTGCCCGCCTTTGTCGAGGCGCTGGATGTGCCGCTGGTGACTGACGACTGGGGCACGATCACAGCCGATATCTGTTATGGCGGGGTGTTCTACGCGCTTGTAGATGTCGGGCATGTGGGACTGACAATCGCCCCCGCGCACGCGGCGCGGCTTGCCGAGATCGGCATGGCGCTGCAGGCTGGCTTCAACCGGGCCCATGAGATATCCCATCCCGAGATACCGGCCATCAGCGGCATTGCCTATGTGATGTTCCGGCAGGTGCTGGAGTCAGGTGAAACCCGCACCGCCACCATCATGCCGCCGGGCCGGCTTGACCGCAGCCCGTGCGGTACCGGGTCATCGGCGCATCTGGCCGCGCTGCATGCGCGGGGCTTGATCACCGTTGGCGAGACCATCACCACATGCTCGGTCATCAACTCGCGCTTCGAGGTGACGTTAACCGGCGTGACCGAAATTGCCGGCCGTCATGCGGTACTGCCACGGATCAGCGGGCGCGGCTGGCGCTTTGGCGAGACAGTGATCGATACCGATCCGAGCGATATCTTTGCCGACGGATATGCGGTAAGCGATGTATGGGGTCCGGATGCCGGCAGCCTGAACCCGTCATCAGGATGCCGGTGAGTGAAAATATGGAGCAGGGTGGATGACCGCCGATCTTGACGTTGAATTCGTTCGCAGCCAGTTCCCGGCCTTTGCCGAGCCGTCGCTGGCCGGTCAGGCATTCTTCGAGAATGCCGGCGGCTCATATAGCTGTCGTCAGGTCATCGACCGGCTGCACCGTTTCTACACGCAGCGCAAGGTCCAGCCATACAGCGCCTATGCCGCCAGCCGCGCCGGCGGTGAAGAGATGGACGAGGCGCGCTCGCGGCTTGCCGCGCTGATGAATGTCGAGACGGATGAACTCAGTTTCGGCCCCTCGACAAGCCAGAATACCTATGTGCTGGCGCAGGCCTTTGCCGAAACGCTGGCCGACGGGGACGTGGTGATTGTCACCGACCAGGACCATGAGGCCAATAGCGGTGCCTGGAGGCGCCTGGCGGCGCGCGGCATGGAGATCCGTGAATGGCATGTCGACCCGGAGAGCGGCCAGCTTGAGCTCGACCAGCTTGCCGATCTCCTCGATGAACGGGTGAAGCTTGTCTGTTTCCCGCATTGCTCGAACATCGTTGGACAGGAAAACCCGGTTGCCCGTATCGTTGCGATGGCGCATGACGTTGGCGCTGTGACCTGCGTCGACGGGGTCAGCATGGCGCCGCATGGCTTTCCCGATATCGCCGCGCTTGGCACCGATATCTATCTGTTCTCCAGCTACAAGACCTATGGGCCGCATCAGGGAATCATGATCGTGCGGCGCGGCCTTGCCGACAGGCTGGCAAACCAGGCACATTTCTTCAATGCCGGCTCGCGCACCAAGCGGTTCACGCCGGCTGGCCCGGACCATGCGCAGGTGGCCGCTGCCGCCGGCATGGCGGATTATGTCGACGCGCTCTATGAGCATCATGTCGGCGGTGCCGCGGGACCGGCGGAGCGGGCGCGGATTGTTACCGCGATGCAGCGTTCGCACGAGGATAAAACGCTGGCACCGCTGCTGGATTTTCTTGGCAGCCGCAATGATGCCCGCATTCTTGGCAGTGGCCGGGTTGACGGTGAGACCGGGCGGGTGCCGACCGTGGCTCTCCATAC
>RFZL01000084.1 GCA_009920665.1 Alphaproteobacteria bacterium
TTATCCCGTGCCTCATTCCAACGAAACTTATAAAGCTCCATCTCTTTCTCTGACTTGAAAACACCCGAGGTGAAATTGATTAGCAATTCTTCCTCCCAAGTTTGTCAACTACGTCGACTGCGCGAGCATCGTCAGGATGATGGTGGTAAGGATGAGGCGCATATGGTCTTCCATAGTGGTACCAAAAGTGGTACCTGACAGCGCCGAAATTCAATTAAGTAACTGTATTAACGGCACTTAAATGAAATTACTGGCGGAGAGGGTGGGATTCGAACCCACGAAGGGCGCAAACCCTTGCCGGTTTTCAAGACCGGTGCATTCAACCGCTCTGCCACCTCTCCGTACCGATGCACATATCGGACCGGACCCTGTCCTGTCAACCGGCAGATGAAGCGCTGACATTGAAAAATGAACGTTGGACCACGATTGGCAAAACTGTTTTCTTCATGAAGATGTTTTGTTCTGTTGCCGCTTGTTCCAGCAACCTGTTATCTATACATCTCCGGCGTTTAGAAACGTCGGCGTCTGCACATTTTCGGGAGTAAACGGTGAAGTTCGCAGCTATTTCTGTGGCGCTTTGTGGCGTGTCGCGCCTATGCGTTGTGCCGGCGCTCTTTCTTGCATCCCTGTTTCTGACATTCACGGCCCAGGCCCAGAGTTTTGGCAGCCGGACCGCTACCGTGGCCGTCGCCGAGGCTGGCGAGGATACCCTGTCCCTCTTCACCGACATTCAGGGGCGCGTCGCCGCCGGCCAGGTGACCGCCATTACCGCATCCGCAAATGCCGTCACGACGCTGGAGGCATTGCGCATCGGCGATATGGTCAAGGCCGGACAGCTTGTCGCCATGCAGGATGATGCCGATCTTCGCAACAGGCTCGACCTTTTGAAGGCACAGCGTGCCGAGGCAGCCCTGCGTCTGACGGAGACCGAGCAGACGATCAATGCTGAGCGCAAGGTTCTGGAACTGCAACAGACGCAGTTGCTGCTGTTGCAGGGCAAGGCGGAACGCGCCCAGACACTTGTGTCACGCAATGCGCTGGCGGTGGATGCTGCCGAAACCGCCCGCAATGCGGTGATCAACGCGCAGCAGCAGATCGCGCAGCGTGAATCCGGCCTGACCGGACGCGAATATCAGCGCCAGCTCGCCGGCGCGGCGTTGGCGCGAATCGACCTCGAAATCAACCAACTGCAGGCTGATATCAGAGCGGCGCAAATCACCGCCCCGGCGGATGGGCAGATCGTCTATCTGCATCCGGCCAGACGCGGCTATCTTCGTGAAGGCGATGTCCTGATCCGCACGCGCGCGCCTGCCGACTATGAAGTCGAGGCAGAAATTCCATTGGAATATCTGTTATTTGCCGGCCCTGGCGAAAGTATCACCGCAATGGATTTTACCGGCCGCAATATCACGCTGACGGCGCGTGTCGTGCTGCCGGTTCAGAATGTCCGCACCGGCACCCAGACCGTCAGGTTCGCGGTCTCGGGAACGTTGCCGGAATCGCTGCTGGCGGAAAACGCCCCTGTCACGCTCCAGGTGCCGACAACATCACCGGCTCCTGTTGTTACCGTGCCAAAGGATGCTGTGATCCCGATTTCCGGCGGTCACATTGTCTTCATTGCCGATAATGGTGTGGCGGTGCAGCGGCGGGTGAAGCTTGGCAATGCGGCCGGCGACGCGTTCGTTGTTCTTGACGGCCTGTCGGCTGGTGAACAGGTGATCACGCGTGGCAATGAAGGTCTTGTTGATGGCAAGAAAATCAAGATTGGCGACCCGGGCAGGCGGCAGAGCGGTCCGAAAGGCGAGAAATGGACGCTGAACTGGACAACGCGCCGCGGGCCGGCGTCGGGCGATCTTGTTCTCGGCGAGACAAAATCCTTCTTCAATGATGAACCCGTCGAGGTCACGCGCGTTGGCAATGATATCAATTTCATCGGCAAGCTGGTGCTGCCATTCGGTGTTCTCGACCTTGAATTCATCGGCACCATCGCCGGTGACAAGATGTCCGGCACGGTAACCCTGCGCGGCCTGCCGGGCGGGCGCGAGGCGACGCTTGATTTCACCGGTAGCAAGGATGCCGGCTGATGGGCGGGTTGATCAAGCTTGCGATTGAACGGCCAGTCGCGGTCCTCGCACTGATCCTGCTGACGGTGTTGTTCGGCGTTGTGGCGCTCCGCAACATCCCGATCCAGATGAGCCCCGACATCGAGAAACCCATTCTCGAGGTGCGGGTCGGTTGGCCCGGCGCTTCGCCCGAGGATGTGGATCGCGAGATCGTGGGGCGTCTCGAATCCGAACTGTCAGGCCTGAACGGTGTCGAGGAGCTTGTCTCCGCATCGCGACGCGGGCGGGCCTCGGTCACTCTGACCTACAGCGTTACCCAGGATATGGACAAGGCGCTGGTGCTGCTTCTCAGCAAGCTTTCGGCGGTCACCGGCCTGCCGTCTGATGCACGAACGCCGGAAGTCAGGACCTCGAATTCCGATGACAGCCCGATTGCCCGTCTCGCACTGATCGGCAAGCCAGGACAGACGGTCGATCTGGAGGGTCTCGGGAACTTTCTCGAAACGCAGATCGTCGAGCCGCTCGGCCGCGTCAACGGAGTCTCCGAGATTACCTTCAATGGTGGCGGCGCCAAGGAAATGAAGGTTCTGATAGACCCGGCGAAACTGACGCAATACAGGATCACCCTGACCGAGGTGATCGACGCCCTGCGCAATTCCTCCTCGATGATGAGTGTCGGCTCTGTGACCGAGGGCAAACGGACCTATGCCGTGCGCACCGAGGCGGTCAATTATACGCCTGACGCGGCAGGGCGGATCGTCCTGCGAACCGACACTTCCGCATCCGGAACGCTGGTGCCGCTGTTGCTGTCCGATATCGCAACGATCAGGCTGGAGTCGGCCACGCGATCGAGCTTTCGCCGTTTGAATGGCGAGGATGCGGTGATCATCAACGCACTGCGCGCGCCCGGGGTGAATGTCGTTGAAACGATGGGGCGGCTGCGCGCCGCGATTGACGATCTCAACAGGTCTGTTCTGGATGCGCGGGGGCTGAACCTGCGCGTTGTCTATGACGAGACGAAATACATCGCCTCGGCGATCGACCTGGTGCAGCAGAATATATGGATAGGTGGCATGCTGGCGCTTGGCGTGCTGCTGCTGTTCCTGCGCAGCCTGCTTCCGACCATCATCGTGTTCGCCGCCATTCCGGTCTCGGTGATCGGCACCTTTGTCGCCATCGCCGGGCTGGGTCTGTCGATCAATGTCATTTCGCTGGCCGGTCTGGCCTTTGCCGTCGGCATGGTTGTCGATGCCTCGATTGTCTCGCTGGAGAATATATTCCGGCTTCGCCAGCGCGGCATGCCGGCGGACAGCGCGGCCTATCACGGCGCCCGCCAGGTCTGGGCGCCCATCCTCGGCTCGGCGCTGACAACGGTGATTGTTTTTATTCCGGTGCTGTTGCTGACGCTGCCGGTCGGCCAGCTGTTCCGCGATATCGGAATCGCCATCTCGGTGGCGGTGCTGATTTCGGTGGTTGTCTCGGTCACGGTGATTCCGGCGCTGGCCGCGCGTCTGCTGCAAGGCTCGCCGGACAAATACGCAAATCTGATCCGCGTTCCCGGGCTTGATCATCTGGCGCGCGGCTTCGCGGCGCTGGTTGTCAGTTACGCAAGACTAACGGTGCGGCGCTCGATCATCGGCATCGTCGCCGTCGCGTTGCTTGTCGCCGGTGCGGCCGGTTTCGCCAGCCGGTTCATGCCGCAGCTTGACTATCTTCCAGACGGCAACGCCAATTTTGTTTTTGGCCGGATTTTCACGCCGCCGGGCTATTCGATGGATGAAACGCTGCGGATTGCCGAGAAGATGGAGTCCGCCGCGCGGCCATTATGGGAGAATGAACCTGCTGCTGACGGGCCGCCAGCCATTGAACGGTTTTTCTTTGTGGCCTTTTCCGGCGGCGCCTTCGCCGGTGCCTCGGCGCGGGAAGCCGCACGCGTCGGTGAGTTGCAGATGGTTCTGATGCGGCCGATTTTCTCGGAACCGGGAACCGGCGCCTTTGTCCGCCAGGCATCCCTGTTCGGGCGATCCGTCGGCGGGTCACGGTCCATCCGGATCGATATCGCCGGCCCGAGCCGCGACGCCGTGTTGCCGATCGCCTTCCGGGTCAATGAAAGGCTGGCCGAACTGTTCCCGCGCACCGAGGGCAGCCAGGTGCGGGCTTTGCCGAATCTCGATAATGGCGCGCCGCAGATCAGGATCACGCCCGATCTTGCCGCGCTGGCGCGTGCCGGGGTGTCTGTGCGTGACGTGACAGCGGCTGTCGATGTCTTCAATGACGGGGCGAATGTCATCCAGATTCCGATTGCCGGTGAGTTGATCGATCTGGTGGTGGCCGGCCGAGATGCCAGCAATCTGACCGCGGCACAGCTAGGTGACATCCCGATCGTCACCCGCGCCGGGTCGATCCTGCGGTTGGGACAGCTGGCGAAGATCGAGATCATCAGCGCGCCCGAACAGATCAGGCGTATCGGCGGCAGTCAGGCAATCTCGCTGCGTCTGCGTCCGACGGACAAATTGCCACTGGAAGAGGCGGTCGCGATCATCGAGACGCAAATCATCGAGGAAATACGTCCGTTGGCAAGCGACGCCGGAGTCAGCGTATCGCTGAGCGGCGCAGCAAGCGCGTTGGACGCCACCTGGCAGGCGATGCAGGCGAATGTCGCCATCGCGCTGGCGGTGATCTTCCTGTTAATGGTGGTGTTGCTTCGCAACTTCGTGCTGCCGCTAATCATCCTTCTGGCGGTTCCTGTCGCCGGGGCAGGGGGAATTGCCGGTCTTGCGCTTCTCAATATCTTCATCCGCCAACCGCTCGACATGCTGACGATGCTCGGATTTGTCATCTTGACCGGTGTGGTGGTGAACAACGCCATCCTGATGATCGAGCAAGCGATGCTGCATATCCGCGAGGAGGGGATGGAAATCGGCGATGCCGTTGTCGAGGCGACACGGAACCGTGTCAGACCGATTTTCATGTCGACCCTGACCTCGCTGTTCGGGCTTGTGCCGCTGGTGATCTTTCCCGGCGCCGGGGCTGAACTCTATCGCGGTCTCGGCGTGGTGGTGTTCGGTGGACTTGGCCTGTCGACGCTGGCGACACTGATTATCGTGCCGCCCCTGCTGTCCCTCGCCCTGCGTAGCCCGTTGGCACGTGGGGCAGGTGCCAAATCGACCCTGAATGTCGATCCTGTTCCGGGCGAATGAACGCGCCTTGATGAGCTGAAGCCTTATAGGTGCCGACGCTTCTGGCGCCAGCATTGCAAGTGCCAGCATTACAATAAAACGTAAAATGCATCCATCCTGACATCGTAGCCTGACCGGCCACTTTCTTTGGAAATTGGCATTGCCTTCAACGATGAAATGCGGTGAGGCTGAGGACACATCGTGTTCTCAGCGAGGTGCCGGCATGTCAGCACAATCTATCGGTAATGCTATCGCCAATCCTGCGGCGTACATCGATCTGGATGTCTATCCGCTCGATGGGCGTGAGCCGGACCGGTATGATGCAGTCATAGACACCGCCCGGGCACAACTTGCGGCGGACGGGTGCTGTGTTCTCCCCGGCTTTGTCAGGGCGACGGCGCTGCCGGCGCTGGTCAACGAGGCGGATGCCGTGGCCGGCCATGCGCACCGCTCTTTCAACCGGACCAACGCATATTTTTCCGAGGATGATCCGCGGCTTCCCGAAGACGATCCGCGACGGCGGTTCTATGACCGGTCCAATGCCTTTGTGCCGGCGGATCATTTCGGCCCGGACAGCGGGCTTCGCGCGATCTATGAATATGCACCCTTTCAGCATTTCATCCGCACCGCGCTTGGCGCCCTCGATTTCTACCGCTATGCCGACCCGCT
>RFZL01000085.1 GCA_009920665.1 Alphaproteobacteria bacterium
GAGCACAGGCGCCTATTTCGGCTATGTCAGGCACCCCCATGCCGGCGCCGAGGCGGTCCGGCAGATCGGCGATGACATCGCGCCCGGCATTGGCAAAGGCAAAGCGCAGGAAAGAATCCTGACCATCTCCGAAAAAGGTTCCGGGGATGGTCAGCACACCAACCTCGCGGGCCAGACGCCTGGCGACATCAAGTGATGCCTCGGCGCCGGCATGGGGGTGCCTGACATAGCCGAAATAGGCGCCTGTGCTCAGCAGCTCCCACCCGTCAAGCGCGCGGATCACCTCTTCAAACAGGGCGGCGCGCGCCGCAATCCTTTCACGATTGGCCTGCCGCCAGTCGGTCAGGGCCGTCAACATCGGCGTCACCGCCATCTGGGCCGCACGCGGCGCGCAGATCTGGATATTGTCGATGATCTTGGCCAGTTCCAGAACGAAATCGGCCCCGGCCGCAACCGCACCAAGGCGGTGTCCCGGCATGCAGTAGGACTTTGAAAAGCTGTAGAGCTGGACCAGCGTCTGCTGCCAGCCATTATGGCGGAACAGATCATGCGGGCGCGTGGTGTCGAGTGGCATGAAATCCCGATAGGTCTCGTCCAGGATCATCCAGATTCCCTTTGCCCGGCACAGCTCGAAAATGCCGTCGAGCAGTTCAGGCGGATAGACGGCCCCGCACGGATTGTTCGGTGATACGATGGCCAGCGCGCGGGTGTTTGCCGAAATCGCGGCCTCGATGTCGTCAAGGCGCGGTAACATGCCGTTCTTCGCGTGGCAATCGACATAACCGATGCCGACCCCCAGCATGCCAAGCGCCGATTCATGATTGAAATAGCAGGGGCGCGTCATCAGGATGTCATGGCCATGCCCGGCGATGGCAAGCACCGCCGCAACAAAGGCCTGGTTGCATCCCGATGTGATGTGGATTTCGGCCGGTGCGACCTGCCGACCATAGACGGTGCCAAGATGCGCCGCATAGGAAAGGCGCAGATCCCAGTCGCCCTCGACCCGCCCGTAACGGGCGGACTCAGGGTCAGCGGCGGCCTGTTCAAGAGCGGCTGTCATGTCGGGATGCGCTGCATAGCCGGGAACGGCCTGGCTCATATCGATCAGATCGCCGCGCCCGCCATTATAGGCGGCGCGCCAGTCCTGGACAACGGATACGGGCGGGGCGGTCAGTTTCGAAACGGCAGGATTGAACATCAATTCACCCGAGATATGTGCTTTCGAATGACTAGCATCTGATGCGTGACGATGAAAGGCACAAGACCGGTCCGGCGGATGCTACCGGTTATAGGGGTCACTGACCCGGACGATATCATCCTCGCCAAAATAACTTCCCATCTGCACCTCGATCACAATCACCGGTTCGGTGGAGTCATTGCCGAGCGCGTGGTGCGCGCCAAGCGGAATGTCGATGGAATGGCCGGGCTCAAGCGTCATGGTTTCATCGTCAAGCCGGACTGTGGCGGTGCCGCTGACAACCACCCAATGTTCCGACCGCTTGTGGTGATATTGCAGTGACAGGTGCTGCCCCGGATCGACGGTCAGGCGTTTCACCTTGCAGACCCCGCTGTCGAGAAGATTCTCGAACATGCCCCAGGGCCGATATTCAAAGCTGTGCTCGGTGCCGGCCCGGTTGCCGGTTCCTTTCAGCTGGTCAATGACCGCCTTGACCTTTTCAGTGTGACCCTTGCGGACGATCAGGGTGGCGTCATCATCATCAATGATGATCAGGTCTTCAATGCCGACCGTGGCGATCGTACGGCCGCTGGAATGCACGAACGTGTCGTTTGTGTCGACCATGATTGTGCGGTCATGCCCGTCTTGGGTTGGTGTCTGTCTTTCGATCAGCGATGAAAGGCTGTCCCAGCTGCCGACATCACTCCAGGCGCCGGTGAATGGCAGGAGAGCGATGTTGTTCTGGTGTTCCAAGATCGCATAATCGACCGATATCGAGGGAACAGCCTCCAGAGCCTGGCGTGGCAGGACGGTCTCGTCATTCTGCTCAATCCGTGCCTGCCAGCAGGCATCGGCACGCTCGCACAGATCCGCCTGCAGGGCACGGAAACTCTCAAGGCAGGTTCTCGCCGTCACCATGAAGATGCCGGAATTCCAGAAAAACCGACCTTGCTCAAGGTAGGATTGCGCGGTGGCGAAGTCCGGTTTTTCAGTGAAGGATGCCACATCCATCACATCACCCTTCGGCGCATCAACCTCGATGTATCCATAGCCGGTCGCCGGCATGTCGGGCGTGATGCCGAAAGTGACCCAACGTCCATCCACGCAGGGCGCGGTGGCGCGCGCCACCAGGGCTGAAAAAGCCTCGATATCATCGATCCAGTGATCCGAAGGCATGATCAGCAGGCAATCATCCGCATCGCTTGCCAGGGCGGCAAAGTAAATGGCTGGCGCGGTGTTTCGTCCGCCCTCTTCAAGAATATATTCGGTGTCAATCCGGACATTGTCGGCCTCCCGGCGACAGAGGAAGCCATGCTGCCGGCTGGAAACAACAAGAGGCGTCGCCACATCATCCAGTCGTGCGACACGCTGAAGCGTATGTGCGAACAGGCTGCCGATCGCAGGAAAATCGATGAACTGCTTGGGAAGTGAGCGTCTGCTGCTTGGCCAGAGACGTGTACCGGATCCACCGGAGAGAATGACAGGCCTGATTCTCATGATGACACTCCTGCAATTTCCTGACCGGCTCTTTCTGGAATTCGCATTCTCTGGATTGAGCCTTTCCTAGAAACAGACAACGCACTCGGTCCATTTATTCACTTGTGACCAGACACTGCGCAACTGGTACCATATTTCAACTGATTTGAAGATATATTCAGTCTGACCACATCATTACGTCACATCCGGCGGTTGAGGACTGCAAATTCGTTTCAGGAAATCAATGAAGACGCGGGTTTTCAGAGGCAAGAGACGGTGCCCGGGGAACAGCAGGGACAGGCTCGATTCCTGCCTGATGTGGTGGTCAGGATACATTCGCACCAGAGACCCCTCGGCAAGTCCCGCCTCGCAGTAGATCATCGGCGCGAAAGACAGACCGCAGCCAGAGGCAACCATGTCCCGCACAATCAGCGGGTCATTGACCTGCACCAGATGCGAGGGGTCGATCATTACCTGTTCCGCCCCACCTTGCGGTGTGGTCACGTTGATTGCATTCCCGGCATAGCGGGTTTCGGCCACAGCAATCATCTCGCCTGTCCTGCCGGCATGGAATGAAGAGGGAAGCATCGCGGCAACCGACGGGCTCGCAATCCAGATCAGGGGTGTTTCGATCAGCCGCTGCTGCATCAGGTCGGAGTCCGGTGCGGGCCCGACGATCACCGCCAGGTCGATCTGGTCGCGCATCAGGTTTGGCCGGGAGCTGCCGATCCGTATATCCAGCCTGATATCCGGATAGAGTGCCCGGAAGCCGGCAAGATGCGGGGCGACAATCTCGCGGCTGAAAGCCATCGGCAACGCGACGGTCAGTTCACCACGCGGTGTCTCGCGCAACCCGGCCAGTTCGGCAGTGGCGGTTTCCACCTGTTCCAGAATGCGCCGTGCATGGCGATAGAATTGCGTGCCGTCAGGGGTCAGACGCAATGCCCTTGAGTCGCGCAGGAACAATTGTAACCCGACATCGTCCTCGAGGCGTGTAATCACGCGGCTGACGCTTGATTTCGGCATCCCCAGATGGCGGGCCGCCACCGATATGCCGCCCATATCGGCGACGGTGACAAAGGCCGGCAGATCATCAATGTTCCATTTCATGAACGAACCGTTCATAATTTTTATGTTTGTACCGAAAACGATAACAGCTACTGTTGTGGGCAACAAGTGAATGACACCAGTGACCATCAGGAGAGACGTGATGATCAGCCGCGATTATGATGATGTGCCGGGCACCTATGTCCTCGACAGCCGGAGCTATCGCAAAGGCTACCATCTGAACATGTTCTGCATGTCGCTGAACAAGGCTGAATGCCGTGAGGAATTCGCCCGTGACGAGATGGCCTATCTGCAGAAATTTCCGATGACGGACGAACAGCGCCAGGCGGTTCTGGACCGTGACTATATCCGTCTGCTGCAGCTTGGCGCGAATGTGTATTACACCTTCAAGATTGTCAGCCACGACAGGCAACCGCCGCAGGTGATGTATGGCAAGATGTCCTCGCCGCCGATGAGTTTTGAGGAATTTCAGGAAATGATGATCAATGGTGGCCGCCCGATTGACGGCAACCGTTCGAAGAAGGAGTCGGGAAATGGCTAAACTTGTTGCTGGCATGGGAACCTCGCATGTGCCCGGCGTCGGGGCCGCGATGGATAACGGGAAGACGGACGAGCCCTACTGGGCCGAATTGTTCGGCGGTTTCGCACCCCTCCGCGCATGGCACGCCGAAAATGTGCCGGATGTGACCATCATCGTCTTCAATGATCACGCCACCTCCATGGCATTGAACCATTATTCGACCTTCATGATGGGGGTTGCCGAGAGCTTCCAGCCCGCCGATGAAGGGTGGGGCCCGCGCAAGGTGCCGGTCGTGGAAGGCCATCCGGAACTTGCCTGGCATCTTGTCGAAAGTCTGATCCTCGATGAATTCGACATGGCGGTGACAGCCGATTTCGATGTCGATCACGGTCTGACGGTGCCGATGTCGATTGCCTATGACCAGCCTGATGTCTGGCCGACAAAGGTGATCCCGCTTTGCGTGAACGTCATTCAGCACCCGCAGCCGACAGCGCTTCGCTGTTACAAGCTTGGTCAGGCGATCCGCCGCGCGGTTGACAGTTTCCCCGAGGACATCACCGTCGGCATCTGGGGTACTGGCGGCCTGTCGCACCAGCTTGGCGGTGAGCGTGCCGGCGTCGTCAATCCCGATTTTGACAGGATGTTCCTTGATAATCTGGTGAATGATCCGGTGGCGAATACACGCCTGACGCATACCGATTTCATCCGTGAGGCAGGAGCCGAAGGCATCGAGATGATCATGTGGAACGTGATGCGGGGCGCGCTGGACGAAAAGGTCCGCGAGGTCTACCGACTATATCACATTCCGGTGTCGGCCACCGCCTATGGCGCCATCATTCTGGAAAATGAGTGAGTTTTTTCAGTTGCTTGAAAGGCACGCCGCAGGAGGACAGAATTCATGAAACATGTTGCGGTCAGGAATGTAGAGCGCACCGATGCCGCGCTGGCGGCACGTCTTGGCGCGGCCGGCGCCTCGACTGTTCACGAGGCGCAGGGCCGCACGGGACTTCTTGACCCGGCCCTGCGGCCGATCTATCCGGGTGCGCGCATCGGTGGCACGGCGATAACCATCCTTGCCGCGCCGGGGGATAACTGGATGGTGCATGTGGCCATCGAGCTGTGTCAGCCGGGCGACATTCTGGTGCTGGCGACCACGTCGCCCAGCACGGACGGTTATTTTGGTGACCTTCTTGCCACCTCGGCACAGGCGCGCGGCGTAAAGGGACTGATCAGTGATGCCGGTGTCCGTGATGTCGGCGATTTGCAGGAGATGGATTTTCCGGTCTGGTCGCGCGCTGTCTCGTCAATGGGAACGGTCAAGAATACGCTTGGCGCGGTCAATGTGCCGGTGATCTGCGCCGGCCAGCTGATCTTCCCGGGTGATGTCATCGCCGCCGATGATGACGGCGTTGCGGTGGTCGCACGTGCGCAGGCCGAGGCGGTCATGGAGAAGGCGCAGGCGCGTCTTGATGGCGAGGAGGCGAAACGACAGAAGCTCGCCGGCGGCGAGCTTGGCCTCGATATATACAGTATGCGTGAACGCCTTGCCGACGCCGGTCTTGTCTATGTCGAGGATCTGGAGACGCTTGGTGACTTCAACGGGATTGATTGCCGGCGCAAGTGATATCGGTCACTTGTCGCGCTTGCACTG
>RFZL01000086.1 GCA_009920665.1 Alphaproteobacteria bacterium
GGAGCATCATTGGGCGCGTCACCGGGCGCGGCGCCACCAACAGCAACACCTGCACAGACGGGCCTGACCGAACTGCCGATCGAATGGATCAATTCCGGGCCCTGGCAGCCACGTCGGCGCTTTGATACCGCATCGCTGTCCGAGCTGGCGGAGTCGATCCGCAGCAAGGGTCTCGTCCAGCCAATTCTGGTGCGTCCGCGGGCCGGGGCTTCCAACCGGTACGAGCTGATCGCCGGTGAACGCCGCTGGCGGGCCGCGCAGATGGCGCAGCTTCACAGCGTGCCGGCCATCATCCGCAATCTGGAGGATGAGGAAGCTTACGAGCTGGCGCTGATCGAGAATGTGCAGCGTGCCGATTTGAGTGCGGTCGAGGAGGCCGAGGGATACCGGCAGCTGATTGACAGTTTCGGCTATACGCAGGAGCAGCTTTCACAGACTATCGGCAAGTCGCGAAGCCATATCGCCAACCTGCTTCGTCTGTTGTCATTGCCACGCGAGGTCAGCGACATGGTTGTCAATGGTACGCTGAGCATGGGTCAGGTGCGCCCACTGATTGGCAACAGCGATTGTGTGGCGCTGGCCCGCGAGGTCGCGGCAAAGGGGCTGTCGGCGCGGCAGGTCGAGGCCATGGTGGCGCGCCGCAAGGAAGGTGCCGGCGGCGCGTCGAAATCCGGGGCCAGGCCCGGGAAATCCGCCGATATCAGGGCCCTTGAAGCAAAAGCTGAAAAAGCGCTCGGATTGCGTCTTGCCATTGACTGGGACGAGGCGGCCGGCAAGGGCCGTATGGCGATCAGTTTCACCAGTCTTGAGCAATTCGAGACGGTGATGGCGAAGCTGGGGATCGACTAGCCGCGCAGCGCCCGCGCGCGAAGACAGAGGCCAAGCATTGTCTGTGCACAGATTGCCGTGTCATTGGCGCCACCTGTCTTTACCGCAAGCTCGGCGTCCTGCAGCCGGTTGACAGCGTCCATGAGCGTATCCGCCGACCAATGGCGAAGCTGCGATGTCAGCCTGTCCTGAAGCCGGAAATGCACTGGCGGGCGCAGGGATTTGACGGCCTGCTGGGCGGAGCCGCCCTTCTGCATTGCGCGGGCTGCCTGCAGCAATTGCCGGAAATGGGCCTGCGATCCGCGAAGCACGGTGACACTGGCCTGTTGTTCGCTCCACGCCTTGTCGATGGCGTGTTCAAGCGCGTCAACCTTGCCATCCGCCGCGGCCATGGCGATGTCCGAAATCGCCAGAGTGGCACTGTCGCCAAGGGCCATGCTGACATCCTCGAATGTCAGCGATCCTTCAGGCCCGGCAAGCAGGGCCAGCTTTTCAATTTCGCGCCTTGTCGCGGCGCGATCGCTGCCAAGCCGTGAGATGGCGGCGGCACGCGCGTCATCGGTGATGCTGATATTGTCCTGTGCCAGCACCTCACCAAGCAGTGTGCCGATGTCGCGCGCCTCGTCCGGATAACAGCCGATGGCGGCAGCATGATCACTTGTCTCGAACAGCTTCACCAGCGCATGCCGCGTCGTGGTTTCGGTGGCCTCAACAATGATAAAGGCAGTCTCGAGATTGCGGGTGAGGGCAAGCTTGCAGGACTCAAGCATTTCACTGCCGCGTCCGCGAACCAGGACCAGACGGCAGGTGGCCGTCATGGCAAGCGCCTCGGCGGCATCACCAAGGGCGCCGGGATCAGATGACAATGTCTCGCCATCAAGGCGGGTCACTGAAAACACATCATCCAGATCATCGCTGAAATGCGCAGCAATCTTGCGCGCTCTTTCTCCGATCAGGCCGATATCGCTACCATGAAGGAGTGCCGCGCGGACCGGCGCGGGAATGTTGGACAGAAAGCTCTCGATCTGTCGCGGCGCAACCTTCATCAGGAGCCGCTGTTGTTCAGGAAAAAGAGCTGGACGCGGGCGGCGACGCGGTCGGCAAGAAGCATGGCCAGTCTTTCACTGCCGTGTCGGTCGGAGCGTGTCTGCGCAAAATAGGCTGATACTGCGCCAAGGGTGGCGGTGGAGGAGATTGAATCTGTCAGCACAATTTCGCCGGTGCCACGGTCGACAAGCGTGATCTTGGCCGTCATCGTCATTTTCTTCAGGTTCGAGCCGGTGCCGCGAACGGATACCACGGATGTGGAGGACTGGCTGAGTGTCGATGACAGATCATGGGTTGCCGGGCCATCCGAATCCAGCCTGTCGCGAAGGTGGCGGCTGTAGAGCTGCCCCTTGCGTTCGCTGCTCTGCAAGACATTGATCCCGACATCCTGTTGTCGCAGCACCTCACCAGCTGTCTGCACCTGCATGTTGGCGCAGGCAGCAAGCAGGCAAAGCCCGGCGATCAGAAACGCCCTAGACAACCACATTGATGATCCTGTTCTGCACAATGATGATTTTTTTCGGTTCCTTGCCGTCAAGATATCGAATAACGCCGGCCGAAGCCAGCGCAGCGGCGCGGGCCTCATCCTCAACGGCGTCACGCGGTAGCGACACGGTATCGCGAAGCTTGCCATTGACCTGGACACCGATTTCAACGCTGGCCTCGGTCACCAGTGCCGCGTCGGCTTCCGGCCAGGGTGACGCGGCGAGCATGGTTTCATGGCCGAGCGCCTGCCACATCTCCTCGGCGACATGTGGGGCCAGCGGAGCCAGAAGCCGGGTCAGTGTTTCAATACCGAAACGCCGCGCGGCGGCAGCTTCCACCGAACGGTCCGAGAGATCGGTGATGGCATTGGCAAGGGTATAGAGCTGTGCCACCGCCTTGTTGAAGCGGAATGCCTCGATATCCTCGGAAATGGCCTTGATGGCCCGGTGCGCCGCCCGTACGAGATCGGCCGGTGCGCCATCGGTCGGCACGGTACTGCCGACAGGCGCCAGATCGGGATCACCCGCCATCCGATGAAGCCGTTTCAGAAAGCGTGATGCTCCCTCGACACCCGCTTCGGTCCATTCCATGTCGCGTTCCGGTGGCGAGTCCGACAGCATGAACAGGCGCGCCGTGTCGGCACCATAGGTCGATATGATCAGCTCCGGGTCGATGACATTGCGCTTCGATTTGCTCATCTTCTCGATACGGCCGGCGGTAACGGGACGGCCAGTCTCGATCTCGCGCCACCCGTCACCCGCACGCTCGACCTCGGTCGGGAACAGCCATTTGCCCTGCTGGTCCTGAAAGGTCTGGTGGCAGACCATGCCCTGTGTCATCAGCCCGGCGAATGGCTCGTCAAGGTCAAGATAGCCGGTTTCGCGCAGCGCCCGCGTGAAAAAGCGGGAATAGAGGAGATGCAGCACGGCATGTTCGACACCGCCGATATATTGATCCACCGGCATCCAGTAGGCGGCCGCCTCGCGGCTGAAACCGTCCGGATGCGCCGGGTCGGCATAGCGCAGGAAATACCATGAACTTTCAAAAAAGGTGTCGAACGTGTCCTGCTCACGAATGGCATCGCCGCCACATGTGGGGCAGCCCGTATGTTTCCAGCTTGGATGATTCGACAACGGGTTGCCGGGTGTGTCGAAATCCACATCCTCGGGAAGCTCGACCGGAAGATCGGTCTCCGGTACCGGCACCATGCCGCAGCTGTCGCAATGGATGATCGGGATCGGACATCCCCAATAGCGCTGGCGCGAGACACCCCAGTCGCGAAGCCGGTAGGTTGTCTGGCCAGTGCCGGCATCGCGGGATTCCAGCGCCCTGATGGCGGCACGCTTGCCATCCTCGACGCTGAGCCCGTCCCAGTCACCCGAGTTGAACAGCTTGCCGGGCCCGGTATAGGCGGTGTCGGTGACAGTGAAGCTGCCAGCCTCGGCATCATCGGGCAAAACCACCGGGATCACCGGCAGATCATAGGCGTTGGCGAAATCAAGGTCGCGCTGGTCATGTGCCGGACAGCCGAAAATGGCGCCGGTGCCATATTCCATCAGCACGAAATTGGCGATATAGACCGGCAGCTGACAATCCGCGATCAATGGATGCTGAACGGTAAGGCCGGTTTTGTATCCTTTCTTTTCGGCTGTCTCGACAGCAGCTTCCGAGGTGCCGAGTTTCGCACATTCGGCGATGAACGCCGCCGCGTCGGGATCAGCCTCGCCAAGCGCCACCGCCAGCGGATGATTGGCGGCAATGGCGAGGAAGGAGGCGCCGTATAATGTATCAGGGCGGGTGGTGAAGACATCAAGACTGCCCGCTCCGCCGGGCCCGGTCTCCGTCAGGGTGAACGTCACGCGTGCGCCCTCCGACCGGCCGATCCAGTTCTGCTGCATCAACCTCACACGGTCGGGCCAACGCTCCAGCCCCTCGATCGCGCCAAGAAGTTCATCGGCAAATTCGGTGATTTTCAGGAACCATTGCGACAGAAGCCGTCGCTCAACAGGCGCGCCCGATCGCCAACCGCGGCCGTCAACAACCTGTTCATTGGCAAGAACTGTGTTCTCGACCGGGTCCCAGTTGACCCAGCTTTCCTTTCTGTAGGCAAGGCCTTTTTCAAGGAATTTCAGGAACATCCGCTGTTCATGCTGATAATAGTCCGGCGTGCAGGTCGCAAGTTCGCGGTCCCAGTCATAGGACAGGCCCATGCCGCGAAGCTGCGTGCGCATGGCGGCGATATTCTCGGTCGTCCATTTGCCGGGATGGACGCCGCGTTCCATCGCCGCGTTTTCCGCCGGCAGACCGAACGCGTCCCACCCCATCGGGTGAAGGACATTATATCCGCGGGCGCGGCGATAGCGCGCCACCACATCGCCAAGCGTGTAGTTGCGGACATGCCCCATATGGATGCGTCCCGACGGGTAGGGAAACATCTCGAGAACGTAATATTTCGGTTTGTCAGACCCGGTTTCCGCGACAAAACATCTGTCGGCTTCCCAGCGCCCCTGCCATTTGGCCTCGATGGCGGACGCGTTGTACTGATCCATGAAAGTCACCCTGGCGGCATGCCATGAAGGCTGGATTGATGATGGTTGTCTATTCGACCACTTCGGTAATCGTCTCGGCGCGAATCTCGCGGGCGCGGTTGAGGACAAGATCTTCAAGACGCGTGGCGAATTCATCGTCACGGATGCTGCCGCCCCAGGCGCCATCCATACCGTCGCGGCTCTGCACATGAACGGTGATGCGAATGGCGTCGGACCGAAGCTCGCGTCCGGACACAAAGATCGTGATCTTGATCCGCTCATTCGGCTTGTCCGGCAGCGAATACCAGTCGGACACGATGGTGCCGCCGAATGTGTCGACATCGGCGATCGGGATCAGCGAGATGATGTCCAGCGAGGCGCGCCATAATATGGCGTTCACCGGCATGCCGGTAGATTTATCGTCCAAATTCTTGGTGAGATCACTCCATTTCAAGCCACCCGTCTTGCCAGTCAGAATCGAGACTGGCCCTTCATCCTCCTCAACCTCGGTCACTGGCTTTAAGTTTGAGCAGGCAACAATCAAGAGGCTGACGAGGAGCAGAGTGGTGATACGCATCGGCATTTTCCCAAAAAAAAGAGGAGGGCCGGTTGCCCGGCCCTCCCACATTAC
>RFZL01000087.1 GCA_009920665.1 Alphaproteobacteria bacterium
TGGCCTTCGGGGCGTCCTTGCGACCCATCCATGGCGACCTCCGGTGCGGGTTAGCGTCCTGACTTCAGATATGGGGCGTCGAGAACCGCCATTCTAGTCTCGATCGCTGATTCAAGCGCTGCCATAAAATCCCGCCGCGACAGGCCGGGGGCGATGGGCGGCAGGAATTCAACCTCGATCCGGCCCGGGCGTTTGAGCCAGCTGTTGCGCCCCCAGACATGCCCGGAATTCAGCGCGATCGGCACCACCGGCAGGCCGGTCGCCTCATACAGCGCGAAGACACCGATTTCATATTTCTGCGTCGCGCCCGGCGCCACACGTGTTCCCTGCGGGAAAATCAGCAAGGATCGGCCGCTGTCCCGTACCGCCACGGCATCGTCACGAAGCTTGCGAAGGGCGCGCATGCCGGCCGAACGGTCAACCGCGACGCAGCCCGATTTCTGGAAATACCATCCAAGAAGCGGCAGCTTCAGCAGCTCGCGCTTCAGGACCACCACCGGCGTGTGCAGCAACAGCGACAGGACGATGGTCTCCCAGGCCGACTGATGTTTCGCCGCATAAATCACCTGGCTGTCGAGATGAGGATCGCCCGACACCCGGTGCGCGGCGCCAACGACATGCAGCAACTGCACCGTCAGCCAGCCCCAAAGCCGCGCCACCGCGCGGATCACCATTGCCGGCAACAGCAGGGTCGGCAGGACAAGGATCGCCAGCGCGGTGGTGACGCCGTAAAAGAGAATGTTGAAGATCCAGGAGCGCAGATACATCATGGCGGCGACAATAGGCGTAATCGGCAAAGCAGGCAATCAGGTGACAAACAGGTGACAACAGATGACAGGCACAGGGAAACACCGGTGATGACAGCCAATCACGACGCGGATGACAGCTGGCATGTCCGGGCCGAGATGGCACTTGCCGCCGCCGCGGCGGCCGACCGGCTGATCACCTATGCCGAGCTTGCCGACGCCGCCGGCATCGCCGGGCAGCACCGCATCCACCGGCTGACGGTCTGGCTGGAATCACGGCTGGAGGCGGAAGTCACGGCCGGTGACAGGATGTTGAGCGCACGCGTGATCTCACGGGCGCGTGGCGGATTGCCGGCGCCGGGGTTCTTCATGAAATGCGCCGCGCTGGGAATTTATGACGGGCCGCCCGACGGGCCGCAGGCCTATGCCTTCCATCTGAACTGCCTTCGCTGAGGCGTCAGCAACCAACCTCGATGTGGCCAACCTGAATATGAAAGGTGTAAAGACCGTCGGCGGCGTCGCTTTTCAGCAATGTCAGCCCGGCGGTATCGCAGAAATGCTCGAAATCCAGCGGTGCCGCCGGATCATCCGCCTGCACCTCGAGAATGCCCGACTCCATCTGTCCGATCTGCCGACGCGCCTTCAGCACCGGCAACGGGCATTTCAGCCCGGTCAGGTCAAGACTGACCGAAATTTCATAGGCGGATCCACTCATAGCGCACCGAAGCTAGACCGGGACAGACGCTGATTCCAGTGCCAAATCATCGCAGCGCGACTTGCGTTGAAGGCTTGCCAGCCGCTAGATAGGCAGATGAGTATCTGGGGCATGATCATTGGCGGCGCGGCCGGCGCGGCACTTGGCGGACCGATTGGCGGCCTGCTTGGCGCTGCCGCCGGCATCGCCGTGGAACGCGGCTTCATCTCGCCGGCACGCCCCGAGACGGATGCCAGCCGCCGCGTCGCCTTTACCGTCGCCATGATCGCGCTGTCGGCGAAGATGGCGAAGGCAGACGGCGTGGTCAGCCGCGACGAGATCGCCGCCTTTCGCGAGCGCGTCCATATCCCGCCCGCCGAGGTCAAACAGGTGGGCCGGTTCTGGGATCTGGCCCGCCAGACGCCGGACGGGTTCGAGGATTACGCCCGCCAGGTGGCGCGCATGTTCAGCCCGCGCGCGCCGGTGCTGGAACAGCTTCTCGACCTGCTGTTCCACATTGCCGGGTCGGATGATGATCTGTCGGCGCCCGAAATCGACTATCTGGCGCGGGTGGCCGACATCTTCGGCTTCCCGCAGGAGGATTTCCAGCGGATGATGGCACTTCACGCCACCGACGGGCCAAAGCCTTGGGATATCCTTGGCGTCGACCCCGATATTTCCGACGATGCGCTGCGCCGGCACTGGAAGGCGCTTGTCCGCGACCATCACCCGGACCGGCTGATGGCCGACGGCATGCCCGAGGAGTTCATCGCCGCCGCGAATGACCGGCTGGCCAGAATCAATGCCGCCTATGACAGCATGGCGCGGACTCGCGGGATGAGTGTGGGGGTGAGCTGAGATGCCGACACCGCTGCTGACCATCGCCGGCGCCGGAATCAATCTTGGCGACCGCTGGCTTCTTCGCGGCGGCGAGCTGACTCTGCATGCCGGTGACAGGCTGGCGCTTGTCGGGCGCAACGGTGCCGGCAAATCCAGCCTGATGAAGCTGATGGCCGGTCGCGCCGACATGGATGAGGGCAGCCTGTGGATGGCACCCGGCTCGAGCGTCGCCTATCTGCCGCAGGCCCCGGAAATTCCACCCGGCATGACATTGCGAAGCGTCGTCACCGCCGGCCATGACGCCGACTGGTTGGGCCGGCCGGTACCAATCCACAAGGCCGAGGAATTCCTGATGCGGCTGGGGCTGGACCCGGACCGGCTGTCGGACGGGCTGTCGGGCGGCGAGTCACGCCGCGTGTCGCTGGCCCGCGCGCTCTATACCGAGCCCGACGTGCTGCTTCTCGACGAGCCGACAAACCATATGGACATGCCGACCATCGAATGGATGGAGCAGATGCTTGGCCAGCATCGCGGCGCGTTGCTGGTGGTCAGCCACGACCGCGCCTTCCTGCGCAACCTCGGCACCGGCATCGTCTGGCTGCATAATGGCAGGCTGCGCCGCCGCGAGGGGGATTTCGCGCAGTTCGACAGCTGGTCCGAGGGGATCATCGCCGAGGAGGCGGTGGTGCTTCACAAGATGGACCGCCGCATCGCCGCCGAGACGAAATGGTCGCGCGAGGGTATCTCGGCGCGGCGCAAGCGCAACCAGGGGCGGCTTCGCGAGCTCGAGGCGCTGCGACTGGAGCGGGCGCGCACCGGCGGCATCACGCAGCGCGCCATGAAGATGGAAACCGGCCCGGCCGAGGGCGGCGGTCAGCTTGTGCTGGAGGCCATCGACCTGTCGGTCTCGGTCCCGCTGCCCCCGAACGGTGGTGACAGCACCGGCACGGATGACAGCGCGGCCGCGCGCCGCCAGCTGCTGAGCCATTTCAACATGCTGGTCCGGCGCAGCGACCGGATCGGCATTGTCGGACCGAACGGCATCGGCAAATCGACGCTGGTGCGGGTGCTGCTGGGGCTGGCCAGCCCGGATGGCGGGCGGGTGCGCCAGGGGTTCGGCCTCAACCCGGCCTATTTTGACCAGCAGCGCAGCGCGCTGGACCGCAATTCATCGCCCTGGACGGTGCTGACCGGCGGCAGCAGCGACATGATCGAGGTCGCCGGCCAGCAGAAACACGTCACCGCCTATCTGCGCGACTTCCTGTTCGATGACCACAAGATGACACAAAAGGTGGCGACGCTGTCAGGCGGTGAGCAGAACCGGCTGTTGCTGGCCAAGCTGTTCGCCGAGACGCATAATTTCCTCGTCCTCGACGAGCCGACGAACGATCTCGACATGGAAACGCTGGACCTGCTGCAGGAGGTGATCGCCGAATATGACGGCACCATCCTGATTGTCAGCCATGACCGCGATTTTCTGGACCGCACGGTGACCTCGCTGCTGGCCTTCGAGGGCGGGACCAAGGTGAGCGCGCATGCCGGCGGCTATAGCGAATATCTGGAGCGGCGTACCGCCGCCATCGCCCGCCGTGCCGCGCGCGAAAGCGGCATGGATGGCGGCAGGGGCAACAGAAAGGCCAATGGCAAGAGTGGCGGCAAGGGCGACGGCAAGGGCGGCGGCAAGACGGCACAGAAACCGTCCGGCAACCGCACCGCCAGGCTGAGCTTCAAGGACCGCCACGCGCTGGACACGCTGCCGGGCGAGATCGCGGCGCTGGAGGCCGAGATCGCCGAACTGGAGGCACGGCTTGCCGACCCGGCCTTTTTCACCAGTGACCCGGACGGTTTTGCCGCCGCCGCCGACCGTCTGGCCGCCGCACGTGAAGACAAAGAGGCAAAGGAGACACGCTGGCTGGACGCCGCCGCGGCCGAGGAAGCGCTGCAGGCGGGCTGACAGACGGCAGGCCTTCGTCACGCCTCACGGCCGGATCAGCAGCACCACAAGACACAGCGCGACGGTGCAAAGCGCCAGCATAGACGGGATCAGGCAGATCTGAATCCAGGCATCGCGGCCGGTCAGCATGCCGGACCAGGTTGGCAGCGGCTGGCGCAGGAAGGCCCCGAAGACCGGGCCGCCCCGCATCTCGAAGCGCAGCATCAGCACCGGCGCACCGGCATAGACGAACAGAAAGCCGGTCGCGATCGCGACCATGAAAACCGGCTCGGCCCGGCCCCAGAACAGCATGAAAAAGGACGCCATCATCACGACAAGGCAGGCCATGAAACTGACGAAGACAAGCGGATGGATGCCGGCCACCGACGATGATGCCGGATCGATCTCGCCGGCGCGGCGGCTTCCCGACGCGGCAAGCCCGGTGCGAAGCGCCGCCAGGCGGCCGCCGATTGATTTGACGGTCATCTGTGTCACCCCCTTTCCGCCCGCCGGCGCGGGCACGGCCCGCATGAGCCGCAGCACGAAACAGCAAGGGTCACATGATGTCAGGATACGCCCGTTAACCCGATCCTGACAGCCGGCCGGACAGCCTGCGGGCCTGACTTCGCCAGTTTACCCCTGGCGAATTGCCCGTGACGAATTGCCCGGGGCGAATTGCCCGGGGCGAATTGACTTTGCCGGTTAATGGCCGCCACCCTGCGCCCCAACAACAACACGATTCAACAACAACACGATTCCCGGGCCGCCATGGCTCGTCACTGACGGGAACCGTCACTGGCAAGACCTGGCCCCAACAGGTATCACACCCATGATCAAGGCCGCGATCCGATCACGCGGCGGACATGTTGTTTTCGGTTATCTGGTTGCCGTCCTCATCGGACTACTCATGACAGGCATTCGCTGGCGCCGCGCCGACCGGCGCGCGCTCGACGATTTTATGGCGGCGAACCCCGGCATCATCGTCGTGTTCTGGCATGAAAGGCTGTTCGCCATGCCCTTTCTGTGGCCGTCGCGCCGCCCGCTCCGCGCGTTGCAATCAACGCATGCCGACGGGCGGATGATGGCGGCCTGCATCCAGCGCTTTGGCGTCGGCACGATCTGGGGCTCGTCAAGCCGCGCGGCGCTGTCGGGGCTGCGCGGGATGATGCGCGCGCTGGCGGATGGCAGTTCGGTGGCGATCACGCCGGACGGGCCGCGCGGCCCGGC
>RFZL01000088.1 GCA_009920665.1 Alphaproteobacteria bacterium
GGCATTCCGATCGATCTGCCGGCCGATGGCGATTTCGGCGCGGCGCTTGGCGCGGCGCGACTCGCCATGATGGCGGGTGGTGCAAGCGTAGCGGATGTCTGCCACAAACCGGCAACCCGATTGACCTTCGAGCCCGATCCGGCACTCGCAGCTGGCCTTGGCGCGGCGCATGAGCGCTGGCGGCAGATATATCGGCAGTTGCAAGACTGACCGGGGCGGGTTACCGGTCAACCGGCAGTCCGGAAGGCACCCGGTCTGGAATCCCCAGCGGCAGCGATTGCGCCGAGCGGCCACTGAGCGCGTCCATGAAATCGACGAGGGCCGCGACCTCGTCATCGGTCAGTTTGCGCGGCGTGATATCAACCCGGCGGCGGAACCGCTCCATTTCCAGCCGGTCATCCCAGACAACAAAATCGATTGCCTCAAGCCAGGGCGCCGCGGGAAGGTTTGCCATGTCCGGGTGCCAGCGATCAAGCGCGGCAAGCGGGTCCAGATGGTGCCTGATAATCCCCTCCAGCGTCGGATAGGCACCATTATGGCCATAGGGCGCCGTCAGCGCCACATTGCGAAGTGACGGCGTGCGAAATCGATAGGCATCGGCCAGATCGTCAGTCTCGCCCATCCGCCCGACATCACGCGTGTAGGGGTCGAAGCGGCGTGTCCGGCCCGGCCCGAAGGGCGGCACCGCCAGCGCGTGGAATTTCTGATCTGTCAGCAACGGGCCACTGTGGCATTCGGCGCATCCTGCCTTGCCGTAGAACAGCGCTGCCCCGTCACGCTGGCGCGGTGTCAGCGCCGCCTCGCTGCCGGCAAGAAAGTCATCGAAGGGCGAATCATTGGATCTGAACTCAAGCGCAATGAAGGCCGCCAGCGCCTCACCTATATGACTGATGGTGACATCCTCCGGACTGTCCACCCCGTCGAACGTCTCGACGAACATCTTGCCATATTCGGGAATCACCCGCACGCGCTTGGCAAGGATCGGCCAGACGGCGTCAATGCGGTCATGAAGGGCACCGGCAACCTCGTTCTCCTTCGGATTTCCGGCCATCTCGAACTGTGCGGTCATCGGGAAAATGGCCTGCGTGCCAAGCACCGTTTCCAGACCATGTGGCAGCCATTCCTCGGCCGGCGTGTTGAAACCATTGTCGAAATCATCGGCAATCGCCAGCCGTCCGTCATGGAACAGCACGGTGAATGCCTTCGCCCCGAGGTTCCACAGCGCGCTGGCGTTTCGTGGCACCCGCTTCTTGATCCGCGAGCCACCGGTGCCGGCATGGCGCGCCGGACCGACACCGACACCGCCCTCGCCAATGCCCAGCGACAGGCCATCCGCGCCACCGAACCTATGATGGTGGCAGGTGCCGCAGGATATATTGCGATTGCCGGACAGGATCTTGTCATAGAATAACAGCTGTCCGATCTTGGCGCGGGCTGGTGAGAAGCTATGATAGTCGGCATCTGTCAGCGGTTCGGGAAATGGCGAGGCCATGACAGGCGAGGTCAGGACAAGACACAAAAGAAAAAACAGATGACAAAATACGCTGCCCCTTTTCTCACGCTCATGATCGTCACCAGGCTGTGCCTTGGCGGCGCGGCGGCGCATGCCGAGATCGAACATGCCCGCGATCTGATGGAAGCCAGCCGGTTTCAGGAGGCCATGACCGAATTGTGGCCGGCGGCCAGATCCGGCAACGCCGACGCCGAGGAGCTGATCGGCGTGATGTATGCCATGGGGCTTGGCGTCGAGCAGGATTATACCCGCGCCTTTGAATGGTATCTTCGCTCGGCGATGAAGGGCCACCCCGGCGCGCAGTCCGGTGTCGGCTGGTACTATGAGGTCGGGCTGGGCATGCCGGAGCCTGATCTGGTGCGGGCGTATATGTGGTATGTGCTGTCGGCAATCGGTGGCGATCCCGATGCCGCGATCAGCCAGGAAGAAGTGATCAAGAAAATGACGCCGGAACAGATTGAAAAAGCGCATGAGCTGATTGATGACTACCGGGTCTGGATGTACCCGTTCAGATAGACCGGGCGAGCATGGCCCGCCCGGGTCCTGTTGCAGGTAGTCTGTTTACATCAGGTCCTTGTCGCGGCCGGCATTGATGTCGGCCTCGGCGTCGGCAACCGCGGAGGTCAGGGCGTTGAAGATCTTGTCACCGCCATCGACATTGGCCTTGAACCAGTCATAGACCGGAGCCGCGGCGTCCTTGAAGGCTGCCTTTTCGGCCGGAGTCGGCACATAGAGGTCACCACCACCGGCGACGAAATCGGCATAGGCCTGGATCGACTTGCGCTTCGGCGAGGCAAAGGTGGCCTGCTGCAGCTGGGAGAATCCGTCAACAATAACGCGGCGGAGACCTTCCGGCATGCCGGTGAACTTGTCATTGTTCATCCACCACAGCGCGCCCATATAGGCATGCCCGTCAAGCGTGACATATTTCAGCCCGGCATCGGGGAACTTCATGCCCATGATGTCGGTGATGCCGTTCTTGGAACCCTCGACGACGCCGGTCTGGAAGCTGGTGAACAGCTCGGGCCACGGAATCGGGGTCGGCGAGGCGCCAAGCGCCCGAACCAGTTCCTGCGGCAGATCGGCAACAACGGTCCGGATCTTCAGACCTTCCATGTCGGACGGATTCTGGATGCGGCGCTGCGTGTTGGCGAAGTTTCGCCAGCCACCGGTGTTGCCAATGGTCATCAGGCGGATCTTGCCCCCCGAATCATCCAGAGCCATGGACCGCATGGTGCGGGTGAAGTCACCGGACAGGACATGTTCCGCCACCCGGTCATCAGCCATCAGATAGGGCAGATCGAGAACCTGCACATAGGGGAAGATGCCGGCCGCACCGCCCGAGGTCGAGATGTAGACATCAATCGACCCGTCAGCGACACCCTGCAGGCACTCGGCGCCCTTGGAGCAGAGCTGCGTGCCGATGAAAAGCTCGACCGCGATGGCGCCGTTCGACGCGCTCTCGACGTAGTTCTTGAACACGATCAGACCGTCATAGTCCTCGTCATTCTCGTTCGAGTTCGCGGTTGCGCGGATTGTGTAATCCGCCGCATAGGCCGTGAGCGAAGCTCCGGCCATCATGGCTGCAACGAGCAGCGTGGAAAATAACCTTTTAAGCATGTGGGTCCTCCCTGATTGCTTTGCGTTAAGGTCAGTCAACAAACCCGGTCAGTCTGGGTATTGTCATTGAAATTGCCGGGATATAGGTGACAAGGAAGATCGTCGCAATCTCAACCAGAAGGAATGGTATGATGGCGCGCGCGATACTTTCCACACGTTCTCCCGACACAGATGATGCCACAAAAAGCACCAAGCCCATTGGCGGTGTGGCAAGCCCCACCGTCAGATTCACGCTCATGATGATGGCGAAATGCACAGGGTCGATCCCCATGCTGATAAAGATCGGCCCGAGGATCGGCCCGAGAATGATGATCGCCGGTCCGGCATCGAGGAACATCCCGACAATGAACAGCAGCAGATTGATCAGAAACAGCAGGATCAGCGGATTATCCGAGACCGACAGGATCATCGCCGCCAGCGTTTCCGGCGCGTGGCTGAGGCTGACCACCGTCTTGAAGGCCATCGCCGCGCCGACCAGCAGCAGCACCACCGCCGATGTGGTGGCGGCGCGCGCCAGGACATCGGGCAGATCGGCAAGGCGAAGCGACTTCATCACGAACAGGCCGATGAAGATGGCATAGCCGACCGCCACCGCCGCCGCTTCGGTCGGAGTGAATACGCCGCCAAGAATGCCGCCAAGGATGATCACCGGCGTCATCAGCGGGAAAAACGCCTTCAGACTGGCCTGGCCACGCTCCGGCCAGCTGTAGCGGCGGGTGGCAACCGGAAAGTCATGACGATCGGCCATCCAGGAAATCACCAGCATCAGGCCGACACCGACCATGATACCGGGCACAATGCCGGCCAGAAACAGCGCGGCGACGCTCTCACCCATCACATAGGCGTAGATGATCATGATCCCCGACGGCGGAATAATCGGGCCGATGACCGAGCTGGCGGCGGTGATCGCGGCCGAGAAGCGGCGTGAATAGCCCTGCTTTTCCATGGCCGGAATCAACATCGACCCGATCGCCGAAGTGTCGGCGACCGCCGAGCCGGACAGGCCGGCAAACAGCATCGATGACAGCACATTCACATGCGCCAGCCCACCGCGGAAATGTCCCATCATCGCCTGCGCGAACTCGACAAGCCGGGCGGTGATCCCACCGCGATTCATCAATTCGCCGGCCAGCATGAAGAACGGAATCGCCATCAGCGGAAAGCTGTCCATGCCATTATAGACATTGCGATACAGAAGTGTGATATCGCGCTCCTGCCCGTTCAGCCACAACAACAGCCCCGGCGCCGCCAGCAGGGCAAAGAACACCGGCAGGCCGAGAAGAAGGAACGCCAGAAACAGCGGCAGGAACCAGATCAGCATCACCCGGCCTCCGCCGCGCTCTGGCCGGGCATCTGCACCGGCCGCAATCTGCTCGCGCCGCCAAGCGCCACGACGACGGACCGCAGGATCAACTCGATATTGACGAGGATCATCAGCCAGACACCGACAAGAAGCGACATATACATCCAGGCAAGCTTGATCTTCACCGACTTCATGCCGATCAGGAACAGCGGCAGTTTCAGCGAGGAACTGGAGAACAGCCAGCCGGAATCAACATGTTTCAGACCCAGCTGCGCGCCAACCACCAGCACCGCCAGCGAAGTCACCAGCAACAGCAGCGAAAATGCTGATACAAGCTGGCGTGGCAACAATTCAAGAACGCCGGTGATCGCTACCATGCCGCCATGCCGAAACGCCACCGGGGCCATCAGGCCGGTCAGCCACAGCATCATGAAGCGCGCCGCCTCATCGGGCCAGGGAAGCGCGTTGTTCAGCACATAGCGGCAGAACACCTGCAGCAGGCCAACGCGACCGGTCAGGTCATTCAACCGCTGCAGCGGCCGCAGGATGATCAGCAGCGCATCCATCAAGCCTGACACCTCCCTTGACGAAGGGAAGACAGCCTTGTCCACATATATTGTACGGCGACATACCGCATAGCGATCTCCCCTGAATTGCCTAGGCCACCTCGTCGCCAAGAACGATGGTGTAGATTTCGTACCAGGTTTCGCGGTCGAGGCCGATGTTGGCCGCATCCCCGAAACGGGCAATCCGGTCCAGGCTGTTGGTGCCCATCACCGGCATGATCCG
>RFZL01000089.1 GCA_009920665.1 Alphaproteobacteria bacterium
ATTTCCTGTTCTTCTTCGCCGCCCTGCAGGCCGTGCCGCGCTCGGTGATCGAGGCGGCGGCGATTGACGGCGCGCGCTTCTGGCGGCGGTTCTTCACCATTGTCCTGCCGCTGCTGTCGCCAACCACTTTCTTTCTGCTGGTGGTGAATATCGTCTATTCCTTCTTTGAAACCTTCGGGGTGATCCACACCATCACCTCCGGCGGGCCGCAACAATCGACAACCATTCTTGTCTACAAGGTCTTTGCCGACGGATTTGTCGGACAGGATCTCGGCTCGTCATCCGCGCAATCGGTGATCCTGCTGGTCATTGTCGGACTGCTGACGGTGGTGCAGTTCAAATATATTGAAAAGCGGGTGCATTACTGATGGCCGCGCCGGCACAGGGGATGGTGGAACGCCGCGGCGCCGGCCTGTGGCTGACGCATGTCTTCATGATTATCGGCGTGCTGATCATCTTCTTTCCGATCTGGCTGGCCTTCGTCGCCTCGACGGTGACCCAGCCGGAGATCGTCTCACCACCCATGCCGGTCTGGCCGGGCGGGCATTTCTGGGAAAATTACAGTGCCGCGCTGTTCGCCGGGGTCAATGTGCCGGTGTCACGGATGCTGGCCAACAGTCTGGTCATGGCTGTCGGGATCGCCGTCGGCAAAATCGTCATTTCGTTGTTGTCCGCCTTCGCCATTGTCTATTTCCGCTTCCCGGGACGGAGCTTTTTCTTCTGGACGATTTTCCTGACACTTATGCTGCCGGTAGAGGTGCGGATCGTGCCGACCTTCGAGGTGGTTGCCGGCTTTGGCATGCTGAACAGCTATGCCGGCTTGATTTTCCCTCTGATTGCGTCGGCCACCGCGACCTTTCTGTTCCGGCAGTTTTTCATGACGATCCCGGATGAGCTGGCCGAGGCGGCGCGGGTGGACGGCGCCAGACCGATGCGGTTTTTCCTCGACATTGTCGTGCCGATGAGCCGCACCAACGTGGCGGCGCTGTTCGTCATCCTGTTCATCTATGGGTGGAACCAGTATCTTTGGCCGCTGCTGATCACCACCGATCCGGACATGAACACCATCGTCATGGGGATCAAGCAGATGTTCCCGTCCGGTGATGATACCGCAGACTGGCCGGTCATCATGGCGACCTCGATTCTGGCGATGATCCCGCCGGTGATTGTCGTCATATCGATGCAGAAACTGTTTATCCGTGGCCTTGTCGACAGCGAGAAATAGAAGATGGCAACCGTAGAACTGCAGAATGTCAGAAAGAGCTTCGGGGCGACCGAGGTGATCCACGGCATTGACGTTGAAATAGCCGATGGCGAATTCATCGTGATCGTGGGGCCGTCGGGGTGTGGTAAATCCACCCTGCTGCGGATGGTCGCCGGGCTGGAAACCGTGACCTCGGGCGAGGTTCTGATTGCTGGCGAACAGGTGAATGACAGGGAGCCGATGGACCGCGACATCGCCATGGTGTTTCAGAACTACGCTCTCTACCCGCATATGTCGGTGCGCCAGAATATGGGCTATGGGCTGAAGATTGCCGGGCTGGCCAGGGACCGGATCGAGGCGAAGGTTGCCGAGGCGGCGCGCCTGCTGGAGCTGGAGTCGCTGCTGGACCGGAAGCCGCGACAATTGTCCGGCGGGCAACGCCAGCGGGTGGCGATGGGGCGGGCCATCGTGCGTGAACCGGCGGTGTTCCTGTTCGACGAGCCGCTGTCCAATCTCGATGCCAAGCTTCGTGTCCAGATGCGGCTGGAAATCAGGGAGCTACAGAGCAAACTGGGTGTGACATCACTCTATGTAACGCATGACCAGATCGAGGCGATGACGATGGCAGACCGGATGATCGTCATGAATGAAGGCGTCGCCGAACAGATCGGCACGCCGCTGGAGGTGTATGAAACACCGGAAACGCTGTTTGCGGCGCAGTTCATCGGCAGCCCAGCGATGAATATATTCGATGCCAGGGTTGATGGCGGCAAGGTGAGTTTCGGCGATGTCGTCCTTGCCAGGACGAAAGCCGGGGTTGGTGATGTGAAACTTGGCATCCGGCCGGAGCATCTGGTCCCCGATGAAAAAGGCGGTATCGAGGTTTCACTGCAGATTGCCGAGCCGCTGGGTGCGAACACATTGCTTCATGGCCGAATCGCCGGCAGCGACCGGGCGATCACGGCGAGCTTGCCGGGTGTGCATGCGATCAACCCTGACCGGGACAGCCGGCGTTTCTCGGTGAGATCCGAACATATTCATCTTTTTGATCCGGTAAGCGGTATGAGGTTGGCAGGCTGATGAAACCCAGACAGGTTGCGGCATTTTCCGGAGATTCGAAGACCATCCGTGTTGTCGGTCATCGCGGCGCACGCGGCATATTGCCTGAGAACAGCATTGTCGGGTTTGATTTCGCCCTGTCGATCGGTGTTGAACTCCTTGAATTCGATGTGCTTCTCACCGCCGATGATGTGCCTGTCATTACCCATAACCACGAGTTTCACGGGTCCGGCGTCAGGGGGCCGGATGGCGCGTTTCTGAATGGAGAGCGGCCACGCGTCTCCTCGCTGCGGATGGAAGAGGTGGTGCGCTTTGATATTGGCCGGCTTGACGGCACCACCGATTATGGGCGCAGATTTCCCGATCAGGCGCAGATGGACGGGGTCAGGGTGCCGCGGCTGAGCGAGTTGCTGCGACTCGTCTCACAGCCGAAATATGAACATGCCTGTCTGATGCTGGAATTGAAGTCCGATCCAGACTTTGCGCAGGACAGTGCGGTGCGGGAGCGGATTGTATCGGTAATTTGCCGCGACGTGTGCGAGGCAAAGCTTGCGGACCGGACCTTGCTGCACAGCTTCGACTGGGCGCTTCTTGCCGAATGCCGGCGGCAGGCTCCGGACATGCCGGTATCCTTTCTGACGCAATTGCAGGAAAGCGAGGATGATGTCGGTGAGGATTCGGCGATCCTTGTCACGCCCGATCTCGATCGTCCCGACATTTCGGTGCCGGATGAGGTGAGCCGCGCCGGCGGGTCGCTCTGGTGCCCGTATTTCAGCGAGCTGACAGCCGATGATCTTGCGCGGGCGCGCGAGCTTGGCCTTTGTGTTGCTGTGTGGACGGTGAATGAACCGGAAGATATCGATGCCATGATTGATCTGGGTGTTGACGCCATCGTGACGGATTACCCGGGCCGTGTGCAGCGGCGATTGTCGGATCGCGGTTACCGCTGGACCCGTTGAGTCAGAACGATGATCAACCACCGGAAATAGTGACAAGATAGAACATGGTTATCATTCAGTTCCTTCTGGAGCTTGCCGCCGCCACAATTCTGCTGCTGTTTGCCGTTCGCATGGTACGAACCGGCATCGAGCGGGCCTTTGGCGCGTCCTTCCGGCGGCTGATGACCGGATCAAGGGCGCGGGTCCGGGCCAGCCTCGCCGGGCTGGCGCTTGCCGCCATAATGCAGAGTTCGGTGGCTGTCGCCATGCTTGTGGCCGGCTTTGTCGGAGCTGGAACACTGTCCTTCCAGATCGGTCTGCCGGCGATGCTTGGCGCCGACCTCGGCTCGGCGCTGGTGATCCAGTTTCTGAGTATGGAGATCAGCTGGCTGGCGCCGCTGCTGCTGGTAGGTGGCGGCGTGATGTTCCTGAAGAGCCGGTCCGCCATGCCAAAACAGATTGGCCGGGCGGTGCTTGGCGTGGCGCTGATCCTGGTCGCGCTCGAGCTGATGCGCGCCACGGTCATGCCGATCCGTGACAGTGCCTTCCTGCCGCAGATATCAGCCCTTCTGGAACGCGACTTTCTGACGGCGTTTCTGGTTGGTGCGGTGCTGACCTTTGTCATGCATTCATCCGTTGCGGCGGTGCTGATGTTCGTCACGCTGGTGGCGATCGGCGCACTGCCCCTGATGGTCGGGATCTCGCTGATGCTGGGGGCCAATCTGGGCTCGTCCCTGCTGCCGGTATGGATGACGCGGGCGATGCCGCCAAAGGCCCGGCATGTGCCGGCGGTCAATGCGCTGCTGCGGGGCAGTGCCGCCATCATCATGGTCATTGTCGTGAACCGCTCGCCGCTGATCGAGGTGCTGCCGGATGTCGGGGATGGCCAGAAGATCATCCTCGGTCATGTCATGTTCAACGCGTTGCTATTGCTGGCGGTGCCGTTCAGCGGCCTGCTGGGGCAGATGACAGGCAGGCTGATTCCAGAACCGCTGGTCGGTCATGAAGACACGCCGGCGCATTACCGTTCAGTGCTGAACCCGGCGGCGCTTGACGCCCCGTCTTTGGCGATGGCCTGCATCAGACGCGAGATTCACCGCATGCTGCAGATTGTCGAGGAGATGATGCTGCCGGTGATGGATTTGATCGAGGATTTCGACAAGGACCGGATGGCGCGGATTGTCGAGAAGGACAGTGTGATCAATGAGGCGCTGGATGGCACGCGCCGCTATGTCGCTGAATTGTCGGGCCCGAACGGCCCTCAAAATGGCCCTCAAAATGGCCGGGCCAATCACCGCAAGGAGTTGCGCAACCTGCTGGAATTCGCCATCGCCATCGAGGCGGCAGGTGATGTTGTGTCGAAGACATTGTCCCAACTGGCGGTCACCCGCGCCCGCGACGATATCCGCTTTTCGCCCGAGGGGCTCGCCGAACTGCGTGGCATGCATGACCGGGTCGTCGCCAATATCGCGCTTGCCGGCAATGTGCTGGTGTCCGGCGATGTCGGCATCGCGCGCCGTCTGCTGGAAGAGAAGGGCGAGTTCACCTGCCGCCAGCGCAAGAGCCGCAAGAGCCATCTGAAGAGGCTGGCGAAGGGGCGGGTGGAGAGCCTTGAATCAAGCGATCTGCATCTGGAAACAGGGCTGGCCTTCAAGGAATTCAACAGCCACATCGCGTCGATCGCCTATCCCATCCTGTCACGCGAGGGACAGTTGCTGGACTCAAGGCTGATCGCCGAGGACTAGCAAGCCGCCGAGGACCAGCATGCCGGTAAGGGCCAGCGTGCTGGCTGGGGGCGCTGCCGGGCAACCGCCATGCCCCGCGGGTCTTAGGCCCTGTTTGATCGCGGGCTAGCCGGTTCGTGTCAGGCAGTCCTTCAGTGATCGGGCCATGCCGCGGATCAGGGTAAAGTACAGATCGGGCCCATCAGTGACCGACGCGCCAAGCGGGTCGAGTACAC
>RFZL01000090.1 GCA_009920665.1 Alphaproteobacteria bacterium
CTATGACCTGTCGGTATGGATGCATTATGAAACTATTTGTTGGCCTTGGAAATCCGGGTGTGAAGTACGCCCAAAATCGTCATAACATCGGCTTCATGGCCGTGGACCGGATCGCGAACGATCACGGATTTTCGCCGTGGCGCGCCAAATTCCAAGGTCAAACGAGCGAAGGTAGACTGGGGTCCGAAAAGGTTATCCTGTTGAAACCGGACACCTTTATGAACCTGTCGGGCCAATCCGTCGGTGAAGCGATGCGGTTTCACAAGCTGACTCCACAAGACATCGTTGTCTTTCACGACGAACTTGACCTCGCGCCCGGGAAATGCCGTTTGAAGTCTGGCGGCGGTCATGCTGGGCACAATGGTTTACGGTCGATCCATCAGCATATTGGCGAAGCTTATGATCGTGTACGGCTGGGGATCGGACATCCTGGTCACAAAGATCGCGTGGCTGGCTACGTTCTGTCGGATTTCGCGAAAGCAGAGCAAGACTGGCTCGACGATATGATGCGCCGAGGAATGCATCGCCGGCAGCATGTGCGACAGCTTGTGGAAGGTGGCGAGATCGTCGAGCGTCGGCGCGCGCCGTACATCCTCAAGGTCGCGAAGATAGGGGGCGCCGGTCATCGGCACAAAGATCGACTGGCGCCCGCCAAGCGTGACGCTCTTGTCCGGATTGCGGGCATGCAGGGTGATCGTGGATGGGATGGTGCTGATCAGCGACTTCACCAGCGCCCGGTCCAGATGCACCCGTTCGCCGCGCACATCGGCGCCGGCGCGCCGCCAGTCCTCCAGCGCGATATCGTCGCGGAACACGACCCCGACATCCTCCAGAATATCAAGCGAGGCACTGTCGATTCGCGCGATCTGCTCGGCATCCATGGGCTCGGTCAGCGGCAGCCTGCCTGTCAGGCTCGGCAGCATCTCATGGTCTGGGCGTGTGCGAAGATCGCGCCTCTCGCGTCTGCCGCCGCGGCGGCGCTGCTCCTGGGGGGCTGCTTCACTCATGAATTCGCTTCCTGTGCTGGACCCATCCCACTAGAACAGAGAATGCAGTCCACACACAAGTTGGTGGGAGACCGGAATTGACCCTGAAACGACAGATCACAAGGCTGCCGCGCGATACCGGGGTCACGGGATGGAACGCGATTCTCGGACCGGCGCCGTCATACCCCGAGGCTGAGGGCGACATCAGCGCCGACTGGCTGGTGATCGGCGGCGGCTTTGCCGGGCTGTCGGCCGCGAAACGGTTGTGCGAGCTTCGCGGCGGTGACCGGATCGTGCTTCTGGAGGCGGCGCGGATCGGCGAAGGGCCGGCCGGCCGCAATTCAGGGTTCATGATCGATCTGCCGCATGAATTGTCGGGTGACGGCTATGCCGGCAGCGCCGAGGGTGACAGGCTGCAGATCAACCTCAATCGCCACGCGCAGAATTTCGCCAGGAGCTGTGCCGCCGAATATGAAATGCCGGCCGAGGCGGTCAGCCCGACTGGCAGAATCAACGGCGCCGTCAACGCACGGGGCGAGGCGCATAACAATGCCTACGCGGCGCAACTCGACACGCTTGGCGAGGCCCACACCAAATTGTCGGCAAGCGAGATGGCCGAAATGACCGGCACCGACACCTACCGTTCCGGGCTGTTCCTTCCCGGCGCGGTGATGCTGCAGCCGGCACTCTATATTCGCGAGATGGCGGCCGGGCTTGCCAGTCGTGAAAAATCGCCCGTCTCAATTTTCGAGGCAAGCCCGGCGACCGGCTTCAGCCGCGAGGGCGAGAGGTGGAAGGTGACGACGCCGAAGGCAACCGTCACTGCCGGCAAGATCGTGATGGCCGTGAATGGCCATGCCGAGAGTTTCGGGTTCTTCCGGCAGCGCCTGATGCATGTCTTCACCTACGCCTCGATGACGACGGCGCTGAACGGTGAGCAGCAAGTGCGCCTTGGCGGGCTGCCGGCCTGGGGCATCACCCCGGCTGACCCGATGGGATCGACAGTGCGACGCCACACCGGCATTGGCGGCAGCCGGATCATTATCCGCAACCGCTGGACGTTCGATCCGTCGATGGAGGTTGACGCGGCGCGCATCTCGCGGTTCCGCCGCGACCATGAAAAGGCGTTCCGGCGCCGCTTCCCGATGCTGGCCGGCGTCGATCTCGAATATAGCTGGGGTGGACGGCTGTGCCTGTCGCGCAATTCGGTGCCGGCCTTTGGCGAGGTCGAGCCGGGCATGTTCTCGGCCTGCTGCCAGAACGGGCTTGGCACGGCGAAGGGCACGTTGGCCGGCATCGGCGCGGTCGAGCTGGCGACGCGGTCGAACTCGCCGATTGTGCAGGATCTGCTGTCCTATGATGCGCCGGTGAAGCTGCCGCCGGCACCCATCGCGAAGCTTGGCGCGACGCTCGTGCTGCGCTGGCGCGAATGGCGGGCCGGCGCGGAAATCTGACCGGTTTCAGTCATTGTCGGTCAGCCCGGCACCGGCGCCGGCAAGGCGTGACTGACTGGTTGCCGGCGCGTAGGTGCGGTGCGCATAGACGGTCAGACGGTCGATACAGCAGGCGAAATGGTCGGGAAGGCGGGTCTGCCCGGCACGGCCGGGGTCGATCTGTGAATTTGTGCCGCGCCGCAACTGGCAGGGCGCGCTGCCCCGTAGCCATCCGCTGTGCCACTCATCGGGGGTGTTGTCACCAAGCCCCGGTGCCACAACCCAGACTGTGCCGGGCGGTATTGTCGCAAGGAAGGGCAGCAGCAGCAGAGGCGATCTGACGGGTCCGAGATCAAGCTGGTCCCCCACCGTGTCCGGGACAGGATGCGTGCCGTCGCTGAGCGCGGTGCCAAGAACAAGCGGGCAGAGCGCCTCCTCGCCGGGCCGATCATGCCCGCAGGCATCAAGATAGCCGCACAGGGCGGAAACGCCGGGAAGGCCGCGCTGATGCAACCAGAACACCGCGCCGGCCGCCTCTTCGGCAAGGCCCCAGGACAGGCCGGCCCCACGCGCCGCCTTCAGGGCCAGTGCCGCCGTCTCGCCAAGCGACCAGCTCATCTCGTGGCGACAGCTTCTTCAAGTGGCGGATAGACAAGATCGTCGGGATCAAGCGTGGCAAGCTCGTCCGGGAAGGGGGCGCCCTGATACATGGTGATCCGCAGCCACCTGTCGGAACGCGGATCGAACTTCGTCGCGCCGAAGAAGGACAGCTTGCAGCGCAGAAGATCGATCGGGATCATGCCGGCGCCGATGGTGTTGTCGCGGATCTCGCCGAATTCAATGTTGCCGACAATCTGCAGCCGGCGCGCCATGTGCCGATGTTCAGGGTGCCGCAGCAGGAACGCGCCAAGGCTGTCCGCGGGGTCGAAACCGGCAAGGTCGCGCCGCATGCGCACCGCGTCGCGGCCCGGGCATAGCGGCTGTTCATAGGGCTCAAGCGGTTCCTCATGGCGTTCACCAAGCCGTGGCTCGAGCTTTTCCTCCGACACATACCAGACACGGGCCTGCGCATCCGGGCTGTCATAATCAATGCCGTCGGTCCAGTCATATTGCGACTCCAGCGCCGCCAGCACATCGCCGGCGCGGACCGCGCCGTCGATCCGGTGCGCGACATCCTCCTCGGCATGCATGCAGGCGGCAAGGCCGTCCACCAGTTCGGCATGGGGCTCGAACATCAGCGAGACAAGTGCCTCCTGGCCTTCCAGCGACAGCGCCGCCTCGCCAGCGCGATAGAGCGCGTCCCATGGCAGCTCATCCTCCGGCGACAGCAGGTCCGCCCGTGCCATGATCCAGTCGAAATCGGCCCGAAGCCGTTCAACCCGGCCGGCCTGGCGTTCATCGGCGACATGCCAGTCATTTGCATTGCGAGCCGCGCGCCGGACCAACTGATTCTCCCACATCCCCGGTTGCAGGACCGCGCTTTTGTGCTGGTGCCGCTGGTTCTCCTGTCGCTGGTGTTGAGTCCGCTTATTGGACCATTGGCTGGTTGGCTTATTGGGCTCACCAACTTTGTCACGGAATGGGTGTGGCGCCTGCTGCAGTTTGCTGCGAGTCTGGAGGGCCTGGTCCACATTGCGGCTATGGATACATGGCGTCTTGTGGTCGCCATGCTGGGTGTTGTCTTGCTGCTGCTGCCAAAGGGTATTGTTCCCCGGTGGCTTGGTATCCCCATGATGTTGCTGCTGCTGGCCAAACCGGTACCGCTTGAGTCGGAGGTGCTGAGAGCAACCTTCCTGGACGTGGGGCAGGGGCTCAGCGTCCTGCTGGAGTCAGGCAGCGGGTCAACACTTTACGATACCGGACCTTCTTTTGGAGGTTCTTTCAGTGCGGCAGACCAGATCGTGCTGCCTGCACTTCGAAGTCGCGACTGGCAGGTCCTGGACCAGATGATCATCAGTCACGGCGACAATGATCACGCGGGAGGCCGACAGGAAATCATGGATGCGATCCAGGTCGACCAGGTGATCGAACAGGGTGCCTGTGAGGCGTCGTGGGAGCGCGACGGTATCTGGTTTGCCACTTTTGGCGTGAGTGAGTCCGGTTCCAGGAATGATGACTCCTGCGTGCTGCTGGTAGTAGTGAGTGGCCGTCGCCTGCTGCTGACCGGTGACATTGAGGCCCGCGGTGAGGCTGCCTTGCTGTCGAAGTTTGCGATGCCGGTGGATGTTATCTCGGTGCCGCATCATGGCTGTGAGTCTTCATCGACACCGGCGTTTTTGAATCGCCTGTTGCCGGGGGTTGCCGTCATTTCGGCCGGTTACAGGAACCGCTTCGGGCATCCGCATGCCAGCATCGTTCGACGATACGAAAAGCGATCCATCAGGCTGCTTTCAACAGTTGATATGGGTGCGCTTGAGATAATCCTTGATGCCGAGGGTATGATGATCCGCGAAGCGAGAAATCAGGCAAGCGGGATCTGGAGACGTCATGGCAGTCACCGTCAGGCAGGCGGATATTGAAGAACTACATTCTGTAAATGCCAGGATTGAAGAATTCAGAACGCCTTATCCCATCGAGGTGTTTCAGGCGAGGTTGATGCTGCATGCCCAGGAAACCTGGGTCAGCGAACATGGCTATATTGAGATTCGTG
>RFZL01000010.1 GCA_009920665.1 Alphaproteobacteria bacterium
GAAATCGGTCTCGCGCTCGGTCCGCACAATGACCACGCCGAGATCATCATCATGATCGATGCCGGTGATGACATCATCATCATGCAGCATGTTCTGGTTCAGGAAATAACCGACGGCGAGTTCGGCCGGCCAGTCGCCGATCGTCATCGAGGTGACGATCTCCTGCCGGTTCAGGAACAGCGTCAGCGGCTTTTCGGTCACCACCGGCAGCGTGACCGGCGCGCCGGACTCATCGACGCCTGTCACCGGCTGCGACAGGCCGGGGGCGTCGGGATCGGGGGCGATGATCATCGCTGGATTTTCGGGGTCGGTGTCTGCCATGCCGCTAAAATGACGGAAATGGTGGTCAGCAACAAGGCCAGAATTGCCGCGCCCCGATGTAATGAGCGTCACGATCGGCGTATTTTGCTTTTCCGCGACGAAGCCGTTATCCTGCGCCCGCCGGGACTTTCCGGCACCGGTGCCGCCGGACGGCAGGACATTGTCATGAAGATCCATTTTTCAGCGTCGACACATGAGGTGGCACAGGAACGCCTGACGCGGCTTGTCGCGCGCTATGGCCAGACCGCTCCGGAGACCGCCGACTGCATTGTCGCGCTTGGCGGTGATGGCCACATGCTGCATGTGCTTCACGAAACGCTGGCGCATGAGATGCCGGTGTTCGGCCTGAATTGCGGGCGGCTCGGCTTTCTGATGAACCATTACGCCTCGGACGAGCTGATCGAGCGGATCGAGGCCGCCGAGACAGCGCCGATCCATCCGCTCCGGATGCGTGTGACCGGCACCGACGGCAGTTCACATAGCGCGCTGGCGATCAACGAGGTCTCACTGCTTCGCCAGACGCACAACGCCGCGCATATCCGGGTCGAGGTCGATGGCAAACATCAGGTCGAGGAACTTGTCTGTGACGGCATCCTGCTGGCGACGCCGGTTGGCTCGACAGCCTATAATCTGTCAGCGCATGGCCCGGTGGTGCCGCTTGGCGCCGGCCTGCTGGCACTGACACCGATCTCGCCCTTCCGCCCACGACGCTGGCGCGGCGCGCTGCTTGGCGAGCAATCGAGGGTCGGCCTGCAGGTGCTGGAGCCCGACTTCCGGCCGGTCAGCGCCAGCGCCGACAGCGCCGAACACCGCCATGTGGCGCGGGTCGATATCGAACAGGCGCACGACATCACGCTGCGCCTTCTGTATGACCCCGGCTTTTCGCTGACCGAACGCGCCATCGCCGAGCAATTCCGGACCTGATATTGGGCCTCGCCCTCTGCTGGCGTGAATGTGATTTCCGGCAATCCCTTGCGCCGGTGAATAGTCACGCATGATCCGCCCAACTGCAGGCCCGTGAGGTGATCAGGCGATGAATGATGCATTCCATATTCTGCTCGATGAGGCGCGGGCGCAGATCAGGCCGCGCCCCGACGATCGGCAATTCGCCATCCTGCGGGAACGCGGCAGCCTGACAGTGGAACTGTACCGGCCGCTGGAAGTGGATCTCCAGCAACCGCACAGCCGCGATGAATGCTATGTGATTGTCGAGGGTGCCGGCATCTTCGAGATGGGCGACAAGACGGTAACCTTCGGTCCCGGCGATTTCCTGTTCGTGCCGGCCGGCATGCCACACCGCTTCCGCGATTTTGGTGACTCGATGATGACCTGGGTGATGTTCCATGGCCCGGAGGGCGGTGAGGACGCCTAGGTGAGCTTTTCCGAATTGCGGTCCGAAATGTGGGCGCTGAGCCTGTTTGGCGGCAGGCTGGCGGCGGCCGAACTGATCCTGTTCTCGGTGTTTCTGACCGATATCGTGATGCTGGGCTATATGAGCGAGCTGAGCCTGTCGGCGGCGCTGCTGGCGAATTCAACCTTTGTGCTTTTCTATGTCACAGCCCTTGGCTTTCTGCAGGGCGCACTGCCATTGGCTACGCGGCATCTCGAACGCGGGGACCGCAGCGCCTACAGCGGTGTCATCCTTCTGTCCATCCTTCAGGCGGCGGTCATCGGCCTTGTCATTGTGGCGACCTTCATCGCCTATCCGCCAATCCTGCGCGCCCTCGGCTATCCAGAGGACATGATTGCCGAATCCTGGGCCTATATCGCCTGGATCCTTCCCGGCTATGGGCTGAGCGTCATCTATATCGCCTTACGCAACGCCGTCATCGCGACAAGCAGCAGCCAAGGCTTCATCACCCTCAGCCTGGCAACGCTGGTGCTGAACGCCATTTTCAATTACCTGCTTGGCTTCGGTTTCAGCATCGGTGACCTCACCTTCACCGGCATGGGCATTTCCGGCATTGGTCTTGCCTCATCCATCATCGAGGTGGTGCTGTTCACAGGATTCCTCGCGCTGCTCCAGAAAAGCGGCTTCCGGCTGTCCGATCTTGGGGCCAACAATTGGCAGAGGATCAAGGCCGCGCTGCAGCAGATTCGTGAAAGCCTTGTCATCGGCCTGCCAATCGGCGTCGTGTTCTTTGTGAATTCCACACTGTTTTCGGGTGTTCTGATCATGGTCGGCAGGCACGACATTCAGGGCATGGCAGCGCTTGCGCTGATTTTCGAATGTGCCGCCCTTCTGCTGATGATGCCGTTCGGACTGTCAGAGGCCATCGTCCAGCGGGTGTCGCTTTTTGACGCCCTCAATCGAGCCGCCCGACAACGGCAGATCGAAATCGTCACGCAGGCGTCAATTTGCGTGACCTTTGCCTATATATTGCTTCTGGCGGTGATCTATTTTGCCGCCGGGATCAACATTCCGGTATTGCTGTTGTTTGACAAATCATCGCATCAGGACCTGATCGCCACTCTCGACGCGCTCATGATCCTTGGTTTCCTTGTCGCGGCCCTGCATACCTTCGTCATCATCATGGCCAGCATTCTGCGCGGGCTCCTTGATGTGAACATAAGCATGTTTGTCAGCCTGACCTGCTATTGGGGTGTCGGGCTTGGGCTCACCTTCATTCTGGTGGAGATTGCGGGCCACGGGGCCCGGTTTGGACTCATATCGGTGGTGATTGCCCTTGCCGTGTCAGTCGTATCGATAACATGGCGTCTGTGGCTGCTCAGATCACAACCGCAATCCACCTAGAAACGCATGCCATAGGGCTCGAGACTGGCCGCCAGCGCATCGCGCCGGTCATCGCCCATGGCGCGAAAGGGCGGGCGCAGATTGTTCCAGCGCGCCTCGCCGGTGCGTCGCGCCAGCAGCGCCTTTTGCGCCGGGATCGGCGCGTAGTCCTGGAACAGCATCCGCACCTCCTTCACCGGCTTGTGCGCCGCCTCGGCCTCGTCCCATTTACCGGCATGGCACAGATCGATGACGTTGGCGATATCGCCGCCATTCAGGTTCGCCGTCGCCGAGATACAGCCCGGCCCGCCAAGGCGAATGGCGTCAATCACCGGCAGTTCGGCCCCCGGATAGACAATCAGACCGTCAATGGCGAGGAGCCGCCGCGTATTGTCCCAGTCACCGGAGCTGTCCTTGATGCCGACGATGACATCGGGATAGGCAGTGCGAAGCCGCGTCACCAGATCGATCGACAGGCCGACACCGGATACTTGCGGGATGTGGTAGAGGTAGATTTTCAGGTCGGGATGATCGACCCCGTCGATCAGCTTCTCGAAATAGTCGAAATAGCCGTCATCGCCCATACCCTTGAAATAGAAGGGCGGCAGCGTCATCACGCCAGCGCAACCACGCTCGACAGCATGCCGCGACAGGGCGATGCTTTCCGGCAGATTGCACAGGCCGGTGCCGGGGATGATGCATTGCGGGTCGACACCTGATGCGATTAACCCTTCAAGGGCGGCCATCCGCTCGCTGCTGCTGACCGACAGCGCCTCGCCGGTGGTGCCAAAGGGAGCCAGCCCCGAACAGCCGGTCGAGAGAAGTTCGGCGGCAAGCTCGTTATAGAGTTCCTGGTTGAATGACAGATCGTCATTGAACGGCGACAGGATCGGCGCAATCAGGCCCTTGATCATGAGATGTCCCTTTCCGGTGATACTCTGGCACGACTGGATGCTTCCGAGATATCACCGATGCACCGCGACCGCCAGCAGCAATTCGTCCCACCTCGCGTCATGGTTGCAGGTTGGCAAGGAAGCTTTCAATCCGTTGCCAGAGTTCGGCCTGAACCTCATCCGTCTCGAACAGCAATTCATGCCGTGCGCCGTCAAAACTGACATGCTGGCATTTTGGCAGACAGGGCAGCATCCGGGTGGTCGAGGGCTGGTGGACAATCCGCTCATCGCCGGCTGTCAGCGCCAGTATCTGCACGTCCAGATGCCGCATCCAGGCAGCGTTCAGTGTTGTCGCCGCGCAGCTTTCATAGGCGGCGCGCACCCATCCCGCCGTCGGTCCGCTGCGACGCAGTTCCGGCGCGTCATCGAACCAAACAAACTGGTTCTCATACCCCTTGCGGACACGCGTCAGTCCGTTGCGCTCATGGAACACCCTTTCATCCGCCAGATCGGTCGGTTGCCAGCCGAGCGCCGGCCGACGTCCGAACCCTGCGGAAACAATGGCAAGAGCCAAAAGCCGCACTCCCCAGACCGGCATCACAGGCGGCGCGATCATCGGCGAGAGAATGACAGCGCCGCGGGCAAATTCCCGATGTCGCGCCGCCAGCCGCAGCGCCAGATGCCCGCCCATCGAATGGCCGAGAAACACCACCGGCCGCGCGGCAAACCCCGCCGCCGTGATCAGCGCGTCGGCCGCACAAAGATGATCCTCGAAATCATCGATATGAACCGACAGGGACAGTTCGCCAAGATGGCCGGACCGCCCCTGCCCCGGCCAGTCTATGATCAGGACATCATGACCAAGAGCTGTCAGACGCGCCGCGACACCGGCATATTTCTCGCAGAACTCGGTAAATCCCGGACAGATGACAACCGGCATGCCAGCCGTCACCGGCGCCGGCCAGTAATGGCCGCGCACCTGTCCGGTGTTGGTCTCGACATGGATATCCTCACCGCCAAGCTGGGTCAGGCCGGCGGCAATGGCAGCGGGGAAATGATCAGAACCGGCCACCATCACAATGCCATCTATTCCGCCGGCTGCGTCTTGGGAAGTGACACCACCTTACCGCCACTGTCCTGATCGCCATCGGCAAAGCCCTTCGACTGGCGGTCCCACATCTGCTTGTAAAGCCCGTTCAGCGCCAGAAGATCGGCATGTTTGCCACGCTCGACAACACGGCCTTCCGACAGCACGAGGATTTCGTCGGCGTCGATGATGGTCGACAGGCGGTGCGCGATGACCAGCGTTGTCCGCGCCTTCGACACCTCGTTCAACGAGGCCTGGATTTCCTTTTCGGTGCGGCTATCCAACGCTGATGTCGCCTCGTCGAACAGAAAGATCGAGGGCCGTTTCAGGATCGCACGGGCGATGGCGACACGTTGCTTTTCACCGCCGGAGAGTTTCAGACCCCGCTCGCCGACCATGGTGTCGTAATGCTCGGGAAGGTTGGCGATGAACCCGTCAATCGCGGCCATTTTCGAGGCGGCCTCGATATCCTCCCGGCTGGCACCATGCCGGCCATAGCCGATATTGTAACCGATGGTGGCGTTGAACATCACGGTATCCTGCGGCACCATGCCGATCGCCGCGCGAACGCTGCCCTGCGTGACCTCGGTCAGGTCCTGACCGTCAATACGTACCCTTCCCTGCTGTGGATCATAGAAACGGAACAGGAGGCGCGAGATCGTCGTCTTGCCGGACCCGCTCGGCCCGACCACCGCGACCCGCTTGCCCGGTGGCACGGTGAAACTGACTCCCTGCAGGATTTGCCGGTCACCATAGGAAAAATGAACATCCTCGAAACTGATGGCACCGCCCTCGATGGCAATGTCGCACGCGCCGGGACGGTCGCGGATATCCACATCCTCCTCCAGCAGGCCGAACATCCGTTCCATATCGACCAGCGCCTGACGCAATTCGCGATAGACCCAGCCAAGGAAGTTCAGCGGCATGTAAAGCTGCAAGAGATAAGTGTTCACAGCGACAAAATCACCGACCGTCAGCCGGCCTTCCTGGATATGCAGACCGGCCATGCCCATCATCAGCATCAGGCCGATGGCAATAATCGACCCCTGCCCGATATTCACCACAGACAGTGATGTGCGCGAGCGAACCGCCATGATTTCATAGCGTTTCATCGCCTCGTCATACCGGTCTGTCTCAACTGCTTCGGCGTTGAAATATTTCACCGTTTCGTAATTGAGCAATGAATCGACGGCCCGCGTGGCGGCCATTTCATCGGCATCGTTCATCTCGCGCCGGAACTTGATCCGCCATTCGGTGACGCGGATGGTGAAATAGCAATAGGCCATCACGGTGATGAAGGTGATCGCGGCATAGAACCCGCCAAACATCACCCACATGATGATACTGACAAGCACCACCTCGACAAACAGTGGCAGCACCTCGAAGAAGATGATGGTCAGCAGGAATTCGATTCCCTTGGCGCCACGGTCGATGGCGCGGGTCAATCCGCCTGTCTGCCGGTCGAGATGGAACTGCAGTGACAGCTGATGGAGATATTCAAAACAGCGGATGGCAGCGCCGCGCACCGCCCGCTGCGCCACCGCGGCAAACAGATATTGCTTGGCCTCGGCAAATACCTGCTGGCCAAGCCGCGACAGCGCATAGCCGGCGATCACCAGCAACAGCATCTTCAGCGAAAAGCCGGCCTCCCGGTTCACGATATCGACGGCGGCGCCATACATCAGCGGGGTGATGATGTTCGACCCGCGCGAGGCGACAAGCGCGCTGAAGGCAGCTGCGATCCGCCCGCGAACCCGCCAGTCGCCGCGCGGCGCCGTATAGCGCCACAGCTCACCGAACAGCGCGAAGGTCTTTTGCAATGAAGATGTTGCCATCAGACATGTCCAGCGGTCAGGGCATCAGCCATGACGCCCTGCTGACCGGTGGCCCCTGATCAGTCCTGCGTCGCGACAGTGAAGCTCTCGCCGCAGCCGCAACGCGCGGCCTCGTTCGGGTTGTTGAATACAAAGCGGGAGGCGAATTTGGTTTCTTCCCAGTCCATTTCCGAGCCGACAAGAAACATCACCGCGGTCGGGTCGATGAACAGGGTTACGCCCTTTTCCTCAATGCGGTCCTCGAACGGCTTTGTCTCGGTGGCGTATTGCACGTCATATTGCAGGCCGGAACAGCCGGCCGTCTTGATGCCGATGCGAAGCCCCAAAATTTCGGAATCGGCCGCGTCAATCAGCTGGCGCGCCTGTGCGGCGGCGGCGTCTGACAGGGTGACTATTGGTTTCGACGGGTCAAACATCTCTTCGGTTCCATTGGCATATGCCCGTTCAGGACATGCATTGCACCTCTATGGCTATCAAAATCCGAGGTCAAGCGCCAGCTTTGCATCCTCGCTCATCCGCTCCGGGCTCCAGGCAGGCTCCCAGACCAGCTCGACAGTGACCGCCCCCACACCATCCGCGGCGGCGACAGCCTCGGCCACCTGGCCCGGCATTTCACCGGCGACCGGACATCCCGGGGCTGTCAGTGACATGGTGATATAGACATCTCCATTCTGCCGCCGTTCAACATCATAAATCAAACCAAGATCGAAAATATTGACCGGAATTTCCGGGTCATGGACCGTCTTCAGCGCCGCCTCGACCGCGTCATGGTCGGCTGGACCGGTGTTGGTCGCCAGCGGCTCGCCCGCTTTTGCGGTGAACCCGGAAGAGGTGTCAGGCAGGAAGTCAGCCAACCCGGGACCATCATGAGATTTGGGCCCGTCGGCAAGCCGGCTCCCCGGTCCGTCGGGAAGATAGGGATTATGGTCAGGTTCGTTCATCGCGCCCTATCCGAAAATCCGCCGGACCTTCTCGAGCGAGTCGGCAAGAACGTCGAAATCCTCGGTCCGCGAATAGACGCCGACCGAGGCCCGCGCCGTCGATGGCAGATCAAGATGATCCATCAGCGGTTGCGCGCAGTGGTGACCGGCCCTGATGGCCACACCATCATGATCAATGATCGTCGAGATATCATGTGGATGCGCGCAATCCAGCGTGAAGGACACAACCCCCGACTTGCCGGCCGCCGTGCCGATCAGATTCAACCCCTCGACGGCCGACAGGCGCTGATGCGCATAGCTGAGGATCCGCTGCTCATGCTCGCGGATCGCCGCCATGCCGATTGACTGCACGTAATCCACCGCGGCACCAAGCGCGATCGTCTCGGCAATGGCCGGTGTGCCGGCCTCGAAACGCTGCGGCGGCGGCGCATAGGTGGTTTTTTCGATTGTCACCCGGTCGATCATGTCGCCGCCACCGAGGAAGGGCGGCATTTCGGCGAGGATTTCAGCGCGGCCCCACAGCACGCCGACCCCGTTCGGGCCATACAACTTATGCGCTGAAAAGACGTAGAAATCAGCCCCGAGCGCGGTGACATCGACCGGCATATGAACGACACCCTGACAGCCATCAACCACCATCAACGCACCGATATCACGCGCCACGCCGGCTATGTCGGCAATCGGGAACACGGTACCAAGAACGTTCGAGACATGCGGCACCGAAATGATGCGGGTTTTATCAGTGATCTCGGCGCGAAGCCGGTCCATCGAAAAGGCACCGTCATCTTCCAGAGTGAAGGCGCGCACGCTGGCGCCGGTTTTTTCAGCCACCATCTGCCAGGGAACGATATTGGCATGGTGCTCGGCGATGCTGATCAGGATTTCATCACCTGGCTGCAGGCGCGGCTCCGCCCATGACCGCGCAATCAGGTTCAGCGACATCGTCGCACCGGCGGTCAGGACGATCTCGTCGCCGGAAGCAGCGCCAATGAAATCGGCAACCTTGCCACGCACCGACTCATACAGATCGGTCGAGGCCTCGGACAGGAAATGCAGCCCGCGATGGACATTGGAATAGGTATCCTGATAGGCCGACAGCAGCACATCCAGTACCTGTTGCGGCTTTTGCGCCGAGGCCGCGCTGTCGAGATAGACAAGCGGCTTGCCATGCACGGTCCGCGACAGGATCGGAAAGTCCGCCCTGATCGCCTGAAGATCGAATTCGCGGCGCACCCCGTCCATCACGCAGCCTTTCCGCCAGCGAGCCAGGCCTCGGCGACAGGCCGCAACAGACCGGCCAGCGTTTCGTTCTCGATGGTCTCGATGGTATCTATGAGGAACGCCTCGATCAGCATCGCGCGCGCCGTTTCATAAGGGATGCCACGGCTTGTCAGGTAGAAAAGCTGCGTCGCGTCCAGCTCGCCGACGGTGGCGCCATGCGCGCACACCACATCATCAGCATAGATTTCCAGCTCCGGCTTGGCATCGGCCTCGGCCTTGCGCGACAGCAACAGCGCGCGCGCCATCTGCTGACCGTCGGTTTTCTGCGCATCAGGTGCCACATGAACCCGCCCCTGATAGACCCCGCGCGAGCTGTCATCCAGCACCCCGCGGATGATCTGGTTCGAGGTGCATTCAGCAACAGCGTGATCCATATAGGTGGTGATGTCCTGATGCTGGTCAGCGCGACACCGGTTGCCGCGAGATGCGTTGTCGCCGCGCCCTCCGCCTGCACCTTGACCTGTTCCAGCCGTGCCCCGGCGGCGATATCGACACCGATCAGCGGCGCCGCCAGCCCGACATCCGACTGATGCCATTCGGCAAGCTGCAGATGCGCCTTCGGGGCCAAACGGATCAGAATGACGGGATGCGCCGCGGCGCCGGTCTCACCGCCCTCGAACAGCAGCATCAGCGGCGACGGTACAGTGCCATCGACATCGATGACAATGCCGCCAGTCATCGCGGCAAGCGACAGGTCGCTGACCGGATGGCCTTTCGGTGCAATCTGCTGCAGACGTGACAATGCCTGTTCATCATCGGCCATTTCGCGCACCCTCAGGCCAGCTGGCAGGCCGGCAAGACCGGACGGGTCGAGAACGCCATTCTCGAACCTGATCACGTGCGCCGAAATGCCGGCCGCAGCAGCAGTTCCCGGGCCGCTGGCAACACCGGCAAGCACGGTGGCCGGCACAAGGTCGCGCGCGGCCAGACCATCGACGGGGGTAAAGCGCCAGGCCTCGGCCCGCGGGCCGGGCCAGCCATCCTGCTGCCAGCGGGCCAGCGCCTCGGCGCGAACCCCCTCACCTGTCATCACGGCACTCATATCAGGCTGCGTCATCGATCCCGGCATATCCGGATTCCTCCACTTCGAGGGCCAGTTCCTTGCCGCCGGTCTTGCGGACCCTGCCACCGGCAAGAATATGTACATAATCTGGCACAATATGGTTCAGCAGGCGCTGGTAATGCGTGATCACCAGCATCGCGCGCCCAGGATCGCGCAACAGGTTGACGCCCTCGGACACGATGCGCAGCGCATCGACATCAAGGCCGGAATCAGTCTCGTCAAGCACCGCCATCCGCGGCTCGAGAAGTGCCATCTGCAGAATTTCGTAGCGTTTCTTCTCACCGCCCGAAAAGCCGACATTGACAGCGCGTTTCAGCATTTCATCGCTGATCCCGAGAAGCCGTGCCTTCTCGCGAACGATCTTCACAAAGCCAAGCTGATCGATCTCCTCCTCGCCCGCCTCGACGCGGCGCGCATTTACCGCCGCGCGAAGGAAACTCATGCCGCCAACACCGGGGAGTTCGACCGGATACTGGAAGGCCAGGAACATGCCGGCACGGGCACGCTCGTCAGGCTCCATCTCCAGCATCGATTCCCCGTTCATCAGGATGTCGCCGCCGGTCACCTCATAGCCGTCACGCCCGGCAAGCACATAGGACATGGTGCTCTTGCCGGAGCCGTTCGGCCCCATGATGGCATGCACCTCGCCGGCGTTGATGGTCAGGTTGATCCCCTTCAGGATCGGCGTCTCGCCGACCGAAGCGTGGAGATCACGAATTTCAAGCAAAGCTGTCATTGTCTTTCCGTTCTCTTGAAAAAACCTCTGGATTGCCGGTAATCAACCGACCGAACCCTCGAGGCTGATACCGATGAGTTTCTGTGCCTCGACGGCGAATTCCATCGGCAGTTCCTTCATCACTTCCTTGCAGAAGCCGTTGACGATCAGCGACACCGCATCCTCTTCGCCGATGCCGCGCTGCAGGCAATAGAAAAGCTGGTCTTCCGAGATGCGCGATGTCGTGGCCTCATGCTCGATCTTCGCGCTGGGATTGCGCGAGACGATGTAGGGGACCGTGTGCGCGCCGCATTTGTCGCCGATCAACAGCGAATCACATTGTGTGAAGTTGCGCGCATCCTCGGCTGTCGGCTGCATATGCACCAGACCTCGATAGCAGTTCTGTGACCTGCCTGCAGAAATACCCTTGGAAATGATCGTTGACCGGCTTCCCTCGCCGATATGGATCATTTTCGTGCCGGTATCGGCCTGTTGCATGTTGTTGGTCAGCGCGACCGAATAGAATTCGCCAACGCTGTCCTTGCCGCGCAGCACGCAGGAGGGATATTTCCAGGTGATGGCCGAACCGGTTTCGACCTGCGTCCAGGAAATCTTCGACCGGTCGCCGCGACAGACGCCGCGCTTGGTCACGAAATTGTATATTCCGCCCTTGCCGTTCTCATCGCCCGGATACCAGTTCTGAACGGTCGAGTATTTGATTTCCGCATCCTTCAGCGCGACAAGCTCGACAACAGCGGCGTGAAGCTGGTTCTCGTCACGCTGCGGCGCCGTACAGCCTTCAAGATAGCTGACATAGGACTCATCCTCGGCAATGATCAGCGTGCGCTCGAACTGGCCGGTATTCTGCTCGTTGATCCGGAAATAGGTCGACAATTCCATCGGGCAGCGCACACCCTTGGGGATGTAGACGAAGGACCCGTCGGTAAAGACGGCCGAATTCAGCGCCGCAAAATAATTGTCACCAACCGGCACCACCGAGCCAAGATAGCGCCGCACCAGTTCCGGATAGTCGCGGATCGCCTCGGAGATCGGGCAGAAAATGACACCCGCCTTGGACAGCTCCTCACGGAAGGTCGTCGCGACCGATACCGAATCAAACACCGCATCGACGGCCACATTGGCCAGCATTTTCTGTTCATTCAGCGGAATGCCAAGCTTTTCATAGGTGGCCAGCAACTCCGGATCCACCTCGTCAAGCGATTTCAGCTTCTCCGCTGACTTCGGCGCTGAATAATAATAACTGTCCTGATAGTCGATCGGCGGGATGTCGAGCTTCGCCCAGTCGGGGCTGCTCATGGTCTGCCAGCGTCGGAACGCCTTCAGACGCCAGTCCAGCATCCATTCCGGCTCGTCCTTCTTTGCCGAGATGAAGCGGATGATGTCCTCATTCAGGCCTTTTGGCGCCTTGTCCGTCTCGATATCGGTGACGAAACCATATTTATATTTTCCGGTCGCCTGTTTGACCTGTTCAATGGTTTCCGTGGTTGCGGCCATATCCAGTTTCCTCGTTATGGTCAGGCACCGGCGCTTGCTGCGTCGGGCCGGTGGGGGGATGGGGGTGTGTCCGCGGCCAAGGTGGGCGCGGTAAAGAGTTGTGACGGATCAATCAGGTCAGCAAGGGTAATGCCCTCCAGCGTCGCCCGGATGGCGCTATTGACCTTGTTCCACTGGTTGCTCATGAAACAGCAATTCGCGACCGAACAGGGATCCTGCGCGCCATCAACACATCCGTTGACGGCGATTGGCCCCTCGACAACCTCGATAATGGTCACCAGCGAGATATCCTCGGGACGGCCCTGCAACACATAGCCGCCACTGGCACCTCGCCGGGTGGTCAGAAGATCGCCAGCCTGCAGATGCTTGGCCACCTTGGCGACTGTCGGCTGCGCCAGCCCCGTGAGCGCGGCAAGCTGCGCTGTCGCCAGCACCTCGCCGCGCCGGTGCGCAAGCGCGCCCAGCACGACGATGGCGTAGTCTGTCATGCGGTTCAGCCGAAGCAAGCCTGTCTCCTGCAATCGCCCCCCTCAGGAGCCCCGGTTCAGGGCAAGAGTTGCGAATGATTATCATAATCAAGACCAAATTGGTCCTGATTGGTAAGAGGTAGGCTCAATTTAGAATGAATGCAAGGTAAGAAAGGGAAATTCTTCAGTCCGGGCGGCTTTGTCGCACCGCATGGACCAGCGATCCGAAAGGCGACGCCTCAGTTGCAGGCCTCGCGGCGCAGCGTATAGCGCCCCTCATCCAGACCCTCGAACACCTCATCGATATCGGGATGGCCGACTGGCCCGTTCTCGCTGTCGGATACCAGGTTCTGCTGGCTGACATAGGCCGTGTAGTAGCTGTCGGCATTTTCCGCCAGCAGGTGATAGAATGGCTGATCCTTGTGCGGACGCACCTCGGCCGGGATCGACTCATACCATTCCTCGGTATTGTCGAACTCCGGATCGACGTCGATGATCACCCCCCGAAACGGATAGAGGCGATGACGGACAATCGCGCCGATGCTGAATTTTGCGTTTCTGTGCTCCATGAAGACCATGCCGGCACGACCGAAAAGCCGCCGTACCGGCTTTCCAGCCGGCGGCTAGAAGCGTTCCTTGACCTTCATGACCTGACGGCCACGATACATGCCTGTCTTCAGGTCAACATGGTGCGGGCGGTGAAGCTCGCCAGTTGTCTTGTCCTCAACATAGGCGTCACTTTTCAGGGCGTCGTGGGCGCGGCGCATATTGCGCTTCGAGCGCGTGATCTTTGACTTTGGAACGGCCATCGTTCTGTTCTCTCATCTAGACTGGAATTTCCGGAACCAGCAAGTTGCGGCCGCCCGGGGGCGCGCTGCAAAACCAGAGCCGGATTTCTAGGCGAAAGCCCGGCCACTGTCAACCAAAAGGCACCGCGTGGCCACGCACCCCGCGTCGGCGCATCCACCCCGCCACGCGCCCACCGCGGGATCCACCGGGATCCACCGGTATATACCGGGACCTCACGGCTGCTATTTTCACATTTTCGTGAGAACGCATGAATTAATTTAGAAATTAACTTTTTATTTACCTTGTCTTTCTAGCCTGACGACGTGGCCGCACGCCGCACGCACCCGTTGCCAGGAGATTGACCATGACTGCTTTCCACGACCCGATCAACGCCCCCGCCGCCATGACCGCATCGGCGTCCCCATTTCCGGCCTCGCCGTTTGGGACCAGCCATTTTTGGACCAACCCGCTTCTTGAGCTCCGTGGATGGATCACAATTCTTCTTTTCCTGGCGGCGATACTGGCCAACAGCGCCGAACCGGCCAAAGCCGATATCGAGGTTGCCCACGCCATCAACCACCATGCCGAGGCGCCGGTCGAGGCGGGGATCGACGCCGCAAAGACCGGACGCATTCGTGACGCCATCACCATTCTGACGCCCCATGCCAATAACGGTCATGCCATGGCGAATTATATACTCGGGCTGATCTATGTTCGTGACCATGGGGCGTTGACCTCACGCCCGGCATTATCGCACCGGCATTTTTCCCGTGCCGCTTCCGCCGGTCATGTATCCTCCATCTTCGAAGCCGCCTTCCAGTTCGAGCGCGGCATCGGCACCGCGAAGGACATGGGCCGCGCCATGCATCTCTACCGGATTGCCGCACGCGCCAATCATCTGAACGCGCAGTTCAACCTCGCTGTCCTGCTGTCGCACCGAAAGGCGGAATACAAGACCCTGCAGCAAGCCTATTTCTGGGCCGTCGCCGCGCGTAACAATGCTGTCAGGACAGGCGCCGGTGACAGGCAGGAATCGCGGATCGCCGCGCTCCTCGACTCGATCCGGCCGCGGATCCCGCATCAGGCTGCCGCGCAGGCCTCCTCCGCCGCGGCAAGGCTCACCGGCCAGCCTGTCTGACCTGAACCCAGTCTGGCCCGGCACCGGGCCGGAACACGGTCCGGTCCGGCGCGAACACGCAGCTTGCCAGCAACATCGATCACCGTCCAGAATATTGGCCCGGGCATAATGCCCGGGCATAATGCCCAGCAGCAAACCCGGGCCAACGCCTTGCCAGCGCATGACGGAATGATTGGATGGATATGGACAGCTCCGGTGAACAGCCCCCCTGGCAGCGGCTTGGCCACCGGTTCACCCTGGGGTTGCGAGCCCGCAGCGAGGTCGAATGGCTGCCCTCCGCTGATGCGTTCGGGGATCCGGCCAGGCGATCACGCCAGCTTGCCGAGAAGGCAAAACTGTTCGACCAGCGCCATGGTGAGGTGTTCGCCGCCACGCCAGAGGGGCTGACCGCAAGCCGGGAAGTTCTGGCGATGGTCATGGCACATCTGCAACAACATCACAGGGCGGCGGCGCCGACACCCGACCCGAACCTGCATCCACTGGAAGCGGCGGCGCGGCTTGTGCCGGAGGATTTGCTGCTGCTGGCGCCGCGGGCGCGTTCAGATGAGGCTGACATTCACGACTGGTGCCTTGTCGCCGCGGCGCTTGCCTTTCCGGCGCATTGGGTGCTGGCCGAGAAGATGGGGCGTCCCCTCGCCGGCATCCATGAACCGGTACCGCATTACGCCGCACAACTCGAGACGCCGATGGACCGGTTCTTCACCCGCATGCAGGTCGGGCCGATCAGCCATCGCTGGAACTGGTCGGTGGTGACAACCGACCGGCTCTTCACCCCACACCGGACGCGGCGCGCGCCACTGAAACCGGGCGCCGGGATCGATGACATTTATCTGCGCATGGAAAGTCAGACACTGCGCAAGCTGCCGGAAAGCGGCCAGGTCCTGTTCACCATTCGCACCTATGTCGAACCGCTCGGGCGCTGGGCGGATGTGCCCGGCGCGATGGAGTCACTGGTCGAGATGCTGGACCGTATGACACCGCAGATGCGTGACTATAAGGGTGTTGAATTGTTTGAAGAGGCGTTGAAAGCGCATGTCGCAGCCATCCGGTGACCGCCCGGTTCATTGGCCTTGGTTCATTGGCCGGCAGGACCGACCGTCAGGTGACTGCCGGAACCCCGGATTGCAGAACCATCCATGACCGCGAAGCGTCGCGTTGACTGGCGGGGCGATCCGCCGGCAACCACCCTTGCCATCTGACTGGAAGCCGCCATTGCAACGCCAGCTATTGCCGCGAATGGTGGCATTGGCCGGCACCGCAAGCCTGGCACACCGGTCATCCTTGCGCAGATAGCCGGGGTTGCAGACCCATTCATTGCCATTGATCCGCGCATTGGCCGGCGCTTTTATGCGAAGACATTTTTCGCCTTCCTGAAAGAAGCCGGGACTACACCTCCAGACGCTACCAATAACATACGCATTCGCCGGTGCCCTGACCCGCTCGCACGCTGTCCCGGTATTCCGGAAGCCGGTGTAACAGAACCACCGGTTGCCACGGATATAACCATTTACCGGCACCTTGATGAACGCGCAACGATCGCCGTCACGGGCATATCCGGGCAGGCATCGCCAGTCATTGCCGGCGACGATTGCGTTCCGCGGCGGCACCACGACCACGCATTTATCGCCGTCGACAAGCCGGTAGCCGGCCGTGCATCTGATGCTGTTGCCCTGAACGAAGCCATAGGCAGGCGCGACCAGAGGTTCGCATTTGCCGGACCGCTGCACAAATCCGGCCATGCATCGCCAGATATTGCCAGTCACAATGGCATTGGACGGCGCGCGGACAGCCTCGCACCGGCTGGACGCACCAAGCGCATAGCCATCGGGGCAACGCCAGCCATTATTCGTGATGATGGCATTGTCCGGACGTGGCCCGCTATGCTCGACGACCGTCGAACCCGAAGTGGATTGTGCCATCGCGCCGGATGGCAGGACAGCATTCGAGGCCAGCCAGCAGGCGATTACCAGTATCAGCGCCCCGGCGAACGGGGGCATGGCCTGCCACGGCGACGATGGCGGGCCGCGCCGCTGAGGAGTATCACAATTTTCGCGGACGGTTCCGGTTACAGCAAACATCACGGGGCGCTCATAATCAGACAGTCAAATGACGGCCACGTGACAGACGCCGCCATGTCCCGGACAGGGTCGCATCAGCAATATTTGGGGTCAAGATCAGCTGCTGCGACGCCGCCGGAGGGGGCGCATGCCGCCTTCCTGGCGCTGTTGGCCACCACGCCTCGGGCCAGGCGATCCGCCGCGGGGGCCGCGAGGCTTTGTATTCCCACCCTTCGGTTTTCCCGGTTTGCCGCCACCCGGCAGGGTGAGGACGCCACTGTCCCGATCCTTGCCGCGCCGCTCCTTGTTGGCCGGAGACTTGCCACGCTGGTCCCTGTTGGTCCCAGCCTCGGCACGCTTGTCCTTGTTGCCCGCACCCTCGGCACGGCTGTTGGCGCCATCCCCCGCCGCATGATGCGGCTTGCCTGACGACTTGCCAAAGGATTTGGGTTTCGGCTTGCCAGCGAGCGATTTTCCGGCAGGCGGTTTGCTGGCCGGCCATTTGCTCTTCGGCTTGCCGGCCGGCTTGCCAGTGGGCTTGTTGGCGGGCTTGCCAGTGGGTTTTCCGGCAGGCTTGCCTGCTTGCTTCAGATCATGTTTGCCGCCACCACCATCCGCCTGACCACGAAATGGCTTGTCAGATGACCTGTCGTCGGATTTGCCGCTGAACTTGCCCCGTGGGCCAGCCTTGAATTTGCCGGATGGCTTGCCTTGCGAGCCACCGGGGCGCCTGGCGCCATCACGGCCATGGCGCGGCGGACGACCACGTCCCCGGCCCTTTTTCGGCGCCCGCTCCGGCCTGAATTCGGTCACGACATTGCCGTCGGAATCGAATATCTCCAGCCGCTGGCCAACATGTGCGAGAACCGCCGACAGCTTTTCCTGATCGGCGACGCTGCAGATCGACAGCGCCGTTCCGGCCTGCCCGGCCCGGCCCGTCCGGCCAATCCTGTGGACATAGGATTCGACCATTTCCGGCAGGTCGAAATTGACCACCATGCCAAGTCCGGACACATCGATGCCGCGCGCCGCCACATCGGTGGCGACAAGCACCCGCAGGCCGCCCGTCTTGAATCGGCGCAGCACCTTCTGCCTGATATATTGCCGCATATCACCATGCAGCGCATCGGCATCAATGCCCTTTTCGGTCAGCCATCGCGCCAGTTCATCGGCGCGCAGCCGCGTTCTGACGAAGACAAGCGCCTGTTCATCCCCCATCTGACCGAGCTCATTGAACAGAACATCACGCTTGTCGCTGTTCTGCACGAGGATGGCGCGCTGGCTGATGGCATCCACCGTTTCGCCGGCCCGCGCGGCGCGGATGGTCACCGGATCACTGAGAAAGGTCTCGGCAAGGGACTTCATCTCGTCCGGCATCGTGGCCGAAAAGAAAACCGTCTGGGCTGCTTCCGGCAGTGCCTCGAAAATGCGCCTGATCGGCGGCAGAAAGCCGAGATCGATCATCTGGTCGCCCTCGTCGAGCACGAAATGCTCGATCTGGCCGAGATCAATCTTGCCCTTTGCCTGCAAATCCTCGAACCGGCCCGGCGTGGCGACAATGATATCGACACCCTTTTTCAGCGCGCGGATCTGGAAATCATAGCGCTCGCCGCCACAGATGGTCAGATAACGCACCTTCAGACTGGTCGAGAACGCCTTGATACTGTCCGAGACCTGATAGGCAAGCTCGCGGGTCGGGACGAGCACCAGAATAGCTGTATGGCGCGGCAATTTCGCCTTGCGCCTCTCGAGAAGAACATGCAGCAGTGGCAGAAGATAGGCCGCCGTCTTGCCGGTGCCGGTCTGCGCCAGGCCGATCAGGTCGCGCCCTTCGAGAATCGCCGGAATGGCGTCACGCTGGATCGGGGTCGGGTCGATCAGCCCCTGCGCCGCGATATCGTCGACAATCGTCGGTGCAAGGCCAAGCTCGAAAAAGGGATCGGTTTTGAACGGGGTGTCCGCTGCGACGTCGCCCTCGTCTGCTGCCTCATTGGTATCCGGCGGTGAGGCCGATGACGTCTCGTTGATGCTCATGATACTCCTTCCCCGGCCCGGCACTTTCAGCACAGGCGGCGCGGCATCCATCAACCACAGGACATGAGGTGATCATAGCGATGCTGACAGAAAATGGTGGAGCCTGGCAGCCACTGCTTTCAAACTCCTGTTTGTTAGGCGACGCGCGTCACGGCCTTCTGGTAGCGACGCCTCGACTTTCGACGGCAAACTAGATGTATATCCCTGTCGACGCAAGATGTTCATTCGCACCACCTTTTCCGGATCGTTGGCCCGAAAGCCCGGCACCTGATGTCATCCGGCACCTGGTCGGCACATTCCATCGCCGGCAACGCGAAACGGCGCAGCGGCATGATCCCCTCTTTCAAATGAATTGGGCCGATCTATGTCGGCCAGCTGGTCTGGAACCGTCACCGCCACATCAAGCATCCCGATACCGGCAAGGCGCAACTGCGCCGGAACGCCGAGAGCAACTGGACGATCACCGAGGTGCCGGCGCTGCGGATCATCGACGACGCCACCTTTGCGGCGGCGCGGAAACGACGGCCGGGGCATGGCGGAGGGACGGGGATTCGAACCCCGGAAAGGGGTTTCCCCCTTTAACGATTTAGCAAACCGCCGCCTTCAGCCACTCGGCCACCCCTCCGCCGGGGCCGGACCCGGTCAGGCACCAGATGGCGCCAACCGGACCGAAGAAGATACACGGCGTATGCAGGATGTTTCCTAGCTTTGAAACAGCCTTCTGTCAAACCGGAAATCGACCGTCTGGCGGTGTTCAGCCATCAAGCTTCGCACGCAGCAGCTGGTTGACCATGCCGGGGTTGGCCTGGCCCTTCGACGCCTTCATCACCTGGCCGACGAAAAAGCCGAACAGCTTGTCCTTGCCACCGCGATATTCGGCAACCTTGTCCTGGTTGGTGGCCAGTACCTCGTCAATCATCACCTCGATGGCGCCGCTGTCCGAAACCTGTTTCAGACCCTGTTCCTCGACAATGGCCGCGGCGTCCTTGCCGCTCTCGAACATGGCCGCGAAGACATCCTTGGCGATCTTCCCGGAAATGGTGCCGTCCTCGATCAGCCCGACAAGCCCGCCAAGCGCCGCCGGTGTCACCTTGCAGTCGGCCAGCGTCTGGCCCGACTTGTTCAGCGCACCGAACAGCTCCACCGTCATCCAGTTGGCGACAAGCTTGCGGTCGCGGCCGGCACTGGCGGCCTCGTAATAGGCGGCTGTCTCGCGCTCCTCGGTGATCACCGCGGCGTCATAGGCCGACAGCCCGTATTCGCCGGTCAGCCGGTCGCGGATCTGGTCAGGAAGCTCGGGCAGCGCGGCGCTGAGTTCATCGACCTCCGCCTGCGGGATTACCAGCGGCAACAGGTCAGGATCGGGGAAATAGCGATAGTCATGCGCATCCTCTTTCGAGCGCATCGCCCGCGTCGTGCCGGTGGAGGTGTCGAACAGGCGCGTTTCCTGGTCGATCTCGCCGCCATCCTCGATGATCTCGATCTGCCGGGCCACTTCATAATCAATGGCCTGCTGGATGAAACGCAGCGAGTTCAGATTCTTGGTCTCGGTACGGGTGCCGAATTCCGCGCCCGGGCGGCGCACCGACACATTGACGTCTGCGCGCAGCGAGCCCTCTTCCATATTGCCGTCACAGGTGCCGAGATAGCGCAGGATAGACCGCAATTTGCGGACATAGGCGGCGGCCTCGGCGGCGGAGCGCATGTCGGGCCGCGAGACGATCTCCATCAGCGCCACGCCGGTCCGGTTCAAATCGATATAGCTTTTCGAGGGATGCTGGTCATGCATCGACTTGCCGGCATCCTGTTCCAGATGCAGGCGTTCGATTCCAATCTCGCGGGTCGTGCCGTCCGGCATGTCGAGGCGCAACACCCCCTCGCCAACAATCGGCTGCTTGTACTGGCTGATCTGATAGCCCTGCGGCAGGTCGGCATAGAAATAGTTCTTGCGGTCGAACACACTGACAAGATTGATCTCGGCCTTCAGACCAAGCCCGGTGCGGATTGCCTGACGGACACATTCCTGGTTGATCACCGGCAGCATGCCGGGCATCGCCGCGTCGACAAGCGAGACATTGGCGTTCGGATCGGCACCGAACGCCGTTGGCGCGCCGGAAAACAGCTTGGCGTTCGAGGCCACCTGTGCATGCACCTCAAGCCCGATCACAACTTCCCATTCGCCGGTACGGCCCTCGACAAGATTGCTCATGACGCCCCTCCCGCGCGGCGCTGCGGTACCGCGCTGAACGCGGCCGCATCCTCGATCACACGTCCGATGCTGTACAGGCTCGCCTCGTCGAACGGGCGGCCAAGGATCTGCAGTCCCAGCGGCAGGCCGTCACTGTTCAGACCGGCCGGCAGGGCCATGCCCGGCAGCCCGGCAAGATTGGCCGGCACGGTGAACACATCATTCAGATAGTTGGTCACCGGATCATCAACCTTGCGCCCGACCGGGAAGGCCGCCGTCGGCGTTGCCGGGGTCAGGATCGCATCGACGGTCTCGAACGCGCTGTCGAAATCCTGCTTGATCAGGCGCCGGACCTTCTGCGCCTTCAGGTAATAGGCGTCATAATAGCCGGCCGACAGCACATAGGTGCCGATCAGGATACGGCGCTGCACCTCCTCGCCAAAACCGGCGGCGCGGGTCCCGGCATACATTTCGTCAAGTGAATCCGCCTCGACACGCAACCCGTAGCGCACACCATCATAGCGGGCCAGGTTTGACGAGGCTTCGGCCGGCGCGATGATGTAATAGGCTGGAAGCGCGTATTTCGTGTGCGGCAGCGATATCTCGACAAGCTCGGCGCCGGCGTCACGAAGCCAGGCCTGCCCCTGCTCCCACAGCGCGACGACCTCGCCATCCATGCCATCCATGACATATTCCGCCGGCACGCCGATCTTCATCCCCTTGACGCCCTTGTCAAGCGCCGCCATCAGGTCGGGAAGCGGCGCGTCGGCCGAGGTCGAATCCTTTGGATCATGGCCTGCCATCGCCTGCATCATCAGCGCGTTGTCGGCAACGGTGCGGCTGAACGGGCCAGCCTGATCCAGCGAGCTGGCAAAGGCGACAATGCCCCAGCGCGAACAGCGCCCATAGGTCGGCTTCATCCCGACAATGCCGCAGAATGCCGCCGGCTGGCGGATCGACCCGCCAGTGTCGGTACCGGTCGCCAGCAGCGCCGCGCGCGCGGCCACGGCCGCGGCCGAACCACCGGAGGACCCCCCCGGCACCAGATCGACACCGTCGCCCCCCTGCCACGGGTTGATCGCCGGCCCGAAGGCGCTTGTCTCATTACCCGATCCCATGGCGAATTCATCGCAGTTCAGCTTGCCGAGCATGACCCCGCCCTCGCGCCACAGATTGGCGGTGACGGTGCTTTCATAGGTTGGCGTGAAGCCCTCGAGGATGCGCGAACAGGCGGTGCTGACAACCCCGGCGGTGCAGAACAGATCCTTCACCCCGACAGGGATGCCCTCGATCAGACCGGCCTCACCGGACTTGATCCTGGCCTGCGAGGCCGCCGCCATCTCCAGCGCGCGGTCGGCGGTGACAGCCACATAATTGTTCAGCGGCGCCGTCTCCTCGACAGCGCCAAGATAGGCCGTGGTCAGTTCGGGCGCGGAAATCTCGCCGGACTCCAGCGCAGCGCGCGCCGCAACGGCGCTCAGTGACAAAAGATCGGACATCACTCAACCACCTTTGGAACGACAAAGAACCCGCTGGCCGTCTCCGGCACATTGGCCAAAACCTCGTCCACCCTGTTGCCGTCGCTGACAACATCCTCGCGACGTGGCAGCGAATGGCCGGTCACGCTGGCGATCGGCTCGACATTTTCGGTGTCGACCTCGTTCAACTCCTCGATCCAGTCGAGGATGCCGCTAAGTTCGGCCGACAACTTTTCCTGCCGGTCCTCCGGGACATGGATGCGTGCCAGCCGTGCGATACGCGCAACGGTACTCTTGTCAACCGACATGATGCTGTGCTTTGTGCTGTTGCAGTAGAAACCACGAAGCATCTATCACCGCATATGGCGATCTGCAAGCTCAACGATATGAAAGCCGCGCTTTCGGACGGCCAGCGACTGCTCGGTCTGGATGTCGGCAAAAAGACGATCGGGCTGGCCATTTCAGATTCCCGCCTCAGCGTGGCAAGCCCGCTGAAAATCATCTGGCGCAAGAAATTCACCCCCGATGCCGAATCGATCTTCGCGCTGTGCGATGAGGAGGGCGTCGGCGGCCTTGTCATCGGTTGGCCGTTGAATATGGATGGTAGCGAGGGGCCGCGCTGCGATGCGACGCGTGATTTCGCGCACGCCCTGCTGCGTCTTCGTGACCTGCCAATCACCTTTCAGGATGAAAGGCTGTCAACACAGGCGGTGGAATCGGCGATGCTGGAATCCGATATGACGCGGGCGCGCCGAGCTGTCAGGCGCGATGCGCTGGCCGCGGGCTGGATCCTGCAGGCGGCACTCGACCGGATTCACGGGTCTTTGACCGACCCGGCCTGATTTCCGCTGGACGTCGGCAGGCAAGCGTGACTATAAGCTGGCCTTCATGACCGATACGCGCGCACCCGGGCACGCCGCTTCCGGCGCCATGCCAGCCACAACGGCCCCGCCGGCCCAATTGTCATCCCGTCATTTTCTTGGAATCGAGGGGCTTAACCCTCTTGAGATCAACGGCCTTCTTGACCGCGGCAATGTCTTTGCCGACATCATCCAGAATAACGGTCTGTTCGAACCGCCATTGTCCGACATGCTCCGCGGGCTTACCGTCCTCAACCTGTTTTTCGAGAATTCGACGCGGACCCGTGTGTCCTTTGAACTGGCGGCGAAGAACCTTGGCGCTTCGGTTCTGAACATCAATGTGGCCGGGTCATCGGTGAAAAAGGGCGAGACACTTCTGGATACGGCAACGACGCTGAACGCCATGCACCCGCACATTCTCGTCGTGCGGCATAATTGCTCCGGTGCCGTGCAACTTCTCAGCCAGCATGTCGATGCCGCCGTGATCAATGGCGGCGACGGGCGTCATGAACATCCCACCCAGGCACTGCTCGACGCGCTGACAATCAAACGCCGGGTTGGCCGGATCGAAGGTCTGAAGATCGCCATCTGCGGTGATATCGCCAACAGCCGTGTGGCCAGATCGAACATCCACCTTCTGTCGACCCTTGGCGCCGAGATCAGGCTGGTCTGTCCGGCGACGCTGCTGCCGGTGGCCGTCGACAGCATGGGGGTCGAGATCTTCACCGATCTCGAGGAGGGAATCGAGGGTGTCGATATCGTGATGATGCTGCGGCTTCAGACGGAACGTATGGAAGGCACCGAGACACCGTCACAGCGCGAATATTTCAATCTGTTCGGGCTCGACCGGAACAAGCTGATGCGGGCCGCGCCGCAGGCGTTGATCATGCATCCCGGGCCGATGAATCGGGGGGTGGAGATCGACTCCGCCACCGCCGATGATGTCGAGAAGAGCCTGATCCGCACGCAGGTGGAAATCGGTGTGGCCGCGCGGATGGCCTGTCTCGAGGCGCTTGCCGGCGGCGGGGGCGCGCCATGACCGACCTGCTGCTTCATAACGCACGCCTCCTCGATCCCGCGCAGGCGCGTGACGAGACCGGATTTGTCCGCATCACCGACGGGACCATCACCGGGGTTGACGCCGGCGCACCGCCATCCGAGCTTCTGACAGCGGCAGCGCAGACATATGATTGCGGCGGCGCCTGCCTCGCACCGGGCCTGATTGACATGCGGGTTCAGTCGGCCGACCCGGGCGCCGAGCATCTGGAAGACCTGGCGACCCTGTTGCGCGCCGCCGCGTCAGGCGGCATTACCAGCATCGTCACCCTGCCCGATGCCAACCCGGTCATCGATGATGCCAGCATGATCGATTCGCTGACCCTGCGCGCAAACCGCATCGGTGGCGCGCGGCTGTTCCTTTACGGTGCCGCAACGCGCCGGCTGAAGGGCAAGGCCATGGCCGAACTTGGCCTGATGGCGGATGCCGGCGCCGTCGGCTTCTCCAATGGCACCCGTACGATCATGGACAGCCTGGTGATGCGGCGGGTGCTCGCCTATTGCGGCATGCTTGACCGGCCGTTCATCCAGCATTGCGAGGACCACCATCTGACCGCCGGCGGTGAGATGAATGAGGGCGAGACATCGACCCGCCTCGGCCTGATCGGCGCGCCGGCCGAGGCCGAGGCCATCATCATCGACCGCGACCTGCATCTCGTCAGGCTCAGCGGCGCACGCTATCACGCAGCACATATCTCGACCCGCGCCGCCGCCCAGTCGATCCGCCGCGCCAAGGATGAAGGCTTGCCGGTGACGGCCGACACCGCGCCGCCCTATTTCATGCTCAACGAATTGTCGGCAAGCACCTATGACACGGCCTTCAAGCTTGCCCCGCCCTTGCGCTCTGAAGATGACCGCCAGGCGATTATCGAAGCGCTTGCCGACGGCACCATCGATGCCATCGCCTCGGACCATATCCCGGTCGATGGTGACGCCAAGGCACAGCCATTCGGCCCGGCACAACCGGGTGCGTCAGGCCTCGACACGCTTCTGGCGATGACGTTGTCTCTGGTCCACCGGGACCATCTGTCGCTGCTTCGCGCGATGGAACTTCTCAGCCTCGCCCCGGGCTCGATCCTCGATCTTGCCGGCGGCACGCTTGGCGAGGGCGCTGTCGCCGATCTGGTGCTGTTCGACCCACAGGCAAGCTGGGTGGTTCGCGCCGCCGATTTCGCCTCCAGCTCGCGGGTTACCCCGTTTGAGGGGCTGCCCGTTCAGGGCCGCGTGACGGCAAGCTGGGTAGGTGGCGTGCCGGTCTTCCAGCGGGACTGACCGGTCATGGCTGGCATTTACCTCCTTGTTGTCGCCGTGATGGCCTATCTGGCCGGGTCGGTGCCGTTCGGGCTGATCTTCACGCGGCTTGCCGGCAAGGGTGACATCCGCAAGGTTGGCAGTGGCAATATTGGCGCAACAAACGTCCTGCGGACCGGCAGCAAGGGGCTGGCGCTGCTGACGCTGATCTTCGACGGTGGCAAGGGCGCGGTGATCGCACTCGGTGTCGCGCATGCGACGGCGGACCCGCTGATGACCGGCATTGCCGGCCTGATGGCGGTGGTAGGCCATTGTTTCCCGGTATGGCTGAAATTCCGGGGCGGCAAGGGCGTGGCCACCTGCGTCGCCACTTTCGCCGCCTTTGATATCCGGCTTGGCCTTGTCTTCGCCGCGCTCTGGCTCGGCACCGCGGCGCTGACCCGCTATTCATCGCTGGCGGCGCTTGTCGCAACGCTGGGATGCGGCATCGCCGCGGTGGCGCTGAAGCTGCCACCACCCATCTGCGCCGCCGTGATCGCCATGAGCGCGCTCAGCTGGGCGCGCCATCACGCCAATATCGGCCGGCTGCTGGCCGGCACCGAAAGCCGCATCAGCCAGAAATAAACCTTTACGATAACCCAAAGGCGTTAATTATTCCTTCAGCTTTATCGCGTATACCGGCGATATGGACCGCGAGGAACAAATCGCCCATTTGCGGCTGATCCGTACGCCGAATATCGGCCCGATGACCTTCAGCCTGCTGTTGCAGCGCTATGGTAGTGCTGCCGACGCGCTGCGTGCCGTACCGGAACTGGCAAAGCGAGGTGGCCGGACGCTGAAACCGGCTCCGCGTTCGCTGGCCGAGGCCGAGCTTGCCGCCAATGAAGCTGTCGGCGCGCGGCTGCTGTTCAAGGGCGGGGACGGCTATCCGCACCGGCTGGCGCAGTTCGATGATGCCCCGGCGGTGTTGTCGACACGGGGCGCACTCCATCTTCTTGACCGGCCGGGGGTCGGCATCGTCGGCGCCCGCAACGCCTCCATCAACGCACAGCGGTTCGCACAGAGCCTTGCCGATGAGCTTGCATCCGAGGGGCATGTAGTCATTTCGGGGCTGGCGCGCGGCATCGATGCGGCGGCGCATAACGGTGCGCTGGCGGGCGGCACGATTGCCGTTATCGCCGGCGGCATCGATATCCATTACCCGCCGGAGAATACCGATCTACAGGATGCAATTGCCGAGACCGGCCTGGTCGTTGCCGAGATGCCGCCCGGCACGCAGCCGACCCCGCGCCATTTCCCGATCCGCAACCGCGTCATCGGCAGCCTCGCGCTTGGTACCGTCGTGGTCGAGGCGGCGGAGCGGTCCGGGTCGCTGATCACCGCACGCGAGACGGCCGAGCGCGGCGGCGAGGTGATGGCCGTGCCGGGATCACCGCTCGATCCGCGTTCGGCGGGCTGCAATCATCTGATCCGTGAAGGCGCGACGCTGGTGCGCGGCGTTGCCGATATTCTGGAATGCCTGTCTCGTCCAGCCGCCGCCGACGCACCGGACCCGCAGGATTGGCGCGATGCGCGCCTTGCCCCCGGCCCGCCAGAGTCGATTGACCGTTGCCGCACCACCATTCTCGATGCGCTAGGGTCCGAGGGCACTGACATCGACGAGGTTATCAGATGGTGTGACGCCCCGACGGCGACGGTCCTTGCGGCGATCCTCGAACTGGAACTTGCCGGACGGATCACCCGACATCACGGCAACCGGGTCTGTCTGGTGCTTGGCACCTGAAACCACAGCCTGTTGTCCGGTCGGGCTTTGACAAATCGTGATTTAGGTACTATCTGCGGGTTTCAGACAACAGGGCCGCTCATGAAACTCGTCATCGTCGAATCCCCCGCAAAAGCCAAAACCATCAATCGCTATCTTGGCGATGATTACCAGGTTCTGGCCTCCTACGGGCATGTCTGCGACCTGCCAAGCAAGGACGGGTCAGTGCTTCCCGATGAGGACTTCGCCATGAAATGGCAGGTCTCCAGCGGCTCCGAGCGGCATATTGGCGACATCACCAAGGCATTGCGCGCGGCGGACAGGCTGATTCTGGCGACCGACCCCGACCGTGAGGGCGAGGCCATCAGCTGGCATGTCCTCGAACTGCTTCAGGATCGCAATCTGATCAAGGAGAAGCCGGTAGAACGCGTTGTCTTCAACGAGGTGACAAAGAGTGCCATTCTGGCCGCAATGGCGCAGCCGCGCGCGCTTGATACCGAGCTGATCGATGCCTATCGTGCCAGACGGGCGCTCGACTACCTTGTCGGATTCTCGATCTCGCCAGTGCTGTGGCGCAAGCTGCCGGGCGCGCGGTCGGCGGGCCGCGTGCAGTCGGTGGCGCTGCGTCTGATCTGCGAGCGCGAGGCCGCCATCGAGGCCTTCATCGCGCAGGAATACTGGACCGTCGAGGCCGAGCTTGGAAAGGCTGACGGGCGGAATTTCAAGGCCCGCCTCACCCATCTGAATGGCAAGAAGCTTGGCAAGCTGGATATCGGCACCGAGACCGAGGCCATCGCCGCCGCCATCCAGCCGAACACGAAGATCATCTTCGGCGAGGTGATCGGCAATCCCGGCCTTGATGTGATGGATGTCGCCGCCGTCGCCGCCGTGGCACGCGAGGCGCATGTGCCGCTGATGCTGGACTGCACCTTCAACACGCCCTGGCTTCTGAGGCCGATCGAGCTTGGCGCCAACATCATCATCCATTCGCTGACGAAATGGATGGGCGGGCATGGCGTCGCCATCGGCGGCGCGGTTGTCGATGGCGGCAATTTCGACTGGGGGCGTGATGACCGCTTCCCGACAATCGCCGGCCCGCATTACGCGATGAACGACATCAACTTCCATGAGGAGTTCGGCCCCGCCGCCTTCACCGCCAAATTCCGCGCCGAGGGCATGTATAATTTCGGCCCGTCCATGTCGCCAACCAACGCCTTCCATATCCTGCAGGGTCTGGAGACCCTGCCGCTGCGCATGCAGCGGCACATGGACAACACGGCGGCTATGCTGGACTTCCTGACCGGCCATGACGCGGTGGCCTGGGTCAAACATCCGACGCTCCCCGATCATCCGAGCCATGAGCTGGTCAAGCGGATGCTGCCGCGCGGCGCCGGGTCGATCATCGTCTTTGGGCTGAAAGGCGGGCGCGATGCCGGCAAGGCCTTTATCGAGGCGGTTGAACTGTCATCGCATCTGGCGAATGTCGGCGACGCCAAGACCCTTGTCATCCATCCGGCCAGCACCACCCATTCGCACATCTCCGCCGAGGCGATGGTCGAGGGTGGGCTGTCGGATGACATGATCAGGCTGTCGGTCGGACTTGAGGACATTGCCGATATCACCGCCGATTTCGAGCTTGGATTCCGGGCGGCGGCGCGCATCGCCGCCAAGGCCGCAGAATAGCCGCCGACAGGAGAGAATCATGAAGCATGAATTGCATGGCGAGATGATCCATATCGCCACCGGCGGCGTGGATTTCGACAACAGCAAGCCTGTCCTGCTGTTTCTTCATGGCAGCGGGCAGAGCCATCTGACCTGGGTGCTGCAGAGCCGCTATTTCGCGCATCGCGGCCATGCCGTCCTGGCGCCCGACCTGCCGGGACATGGCCTGTCGGGCGGTGCGCCGCTCACCAGCATCGGCGAGATGGCCGACTGGAGCGCGGCGCTGCTGGAAAGCCTTGGCGTTGCCAGCGCCACCTATGTCGCGCATTCGCAAGGTGTCCTGATCGCGCTTGAGGCCGCCGCACGGCATGCCGACCGGGTGTCGGGGCTGGCGCTGATTGCCGGGGCGATGGCGATCCCGGTCAATGACATGCTGGTCGAAATGGCGCAGTCAAAGCCGGAAAAGGCCTTTGCGATGATGACAAGCTGGGGCCATGGCCCGGGTGCGCATATGTTCGACAACACGCAGCCCGGCCATTCCTTCCTTGGCTATGGACGGCGGGTGATGGCACAGAATGACGCCGTCGCCCTGCATGCCGACCTGGTGGCGTGCAACAGCTATGATGGCGGACCTGCCGCGGCAGCGGCGGTAACGCAGCCGAGCCTGTGCCTCATTGCCGGTCGCGATCGCATGACACCGGCGAAGTTCGGACACAAGATGGCGGCGTCGATTGATGGTGCCGAGACCCGCACGTTCGAGCGCGCCGGGCATTTCCTGCCGGCGGAATTCCCGCTTGAGGTGAATGAGGCGCTGGCCACCTTCCTCACTCGCTGAACCAGGGCCGATTAGCGGCCGGAGGTAACCGTTATGTCCTTGATGGATTCCACTTTCAAAAAGATTGCCGTGATCGGCGCCGGCACAATGGGAAGCGGCATTGCGGCACAGATCGCCAATGCCGGCAATGAGGTGATGCTTCTCGACCTTCCGGCGAAGACAGCTGGCGAGCCGTCACCTGCCGAACGCGCGATCGAACGTCTCCTTGCCTCCGACCCGCCGCAACTGATGCACAAGCGGAACGCATCCCGCATCATCACCGGCACGATCACCGAGGATTTCGACCGGTTGGCCGACTGCGACTGGATCATCGAGGCGGTGGTCGAGCGTCTCGACATCAAGAAAGACCTTTATAAGCGGCTCGACGCCACAATCGGCCCGGATTGCATTGTCAGCTCCAACACCTCGACAATCCCGATCCGGCTTCTGGTCGAGGATATGCAGACCGCCTTCCGCCGGCGTTTCGCGATCACGCATTATTTCAACCCGGTGCGGTACATGCGGCTTCTCGAACTGGTGCGTGGCACCGACACCTGCGATGACGTGATAGACCGGCTGGCCGATTTCAACGACCGCGTCCTTGGCAAGGGCGTGGTGCGATGCGCCGACACGCCGGGGTTCTTGGGAAACCGGGTCGGCGTCTTCGCACTGCAGGTGGGGATCGACGAGGCCATGCGCTGCGGCCTCGATATCGAACAGGCCGATGCGCTGATGGGACGCCCGATGGGAATCCCGAAAACCGGTGTCTTTGGCCTGTATGATCTGATCGGGATCGATCTGATGGTCGATGTCGTGGCCTCGCTGCGAACGATCCTTCCTGACGGCGACGCCTTCCACGCGGTTGGTGGGCAAAATGACATGATCATGGCGATGATCAGGGACGGATTTACCGGCGACAAGGGACGCGGCGGTTTCTATATGACCGGCGCGGATGGTGCCGAGATGGCACGCCCGCTGACCGGCGCCGGCGAACCGCTTGCCGCCCCCCGCGCCCGCGACAAGACATTGCCAGATGCGGCACTGCGTGCCGCCGAGGCCAGCGCCACGCGCGGCGAACCGCTCCACGAGATCATTGATGGCGATGATGATTGCGCGCGTTTCTGCCGCCGCGTGCTGGCACGTGTTCTCGCCTATGCCGCCAGCCTTGTGCCGGACGTCACCGATTCGCCGCAGGATATCGACGATGCGATGAAGCTTGGATTCAACTGGCAGCGCGGTCCGTTCGAGATGATCGACGCCATCGGCCCGGAAAGGATGGCGGCGCTGTTTGCCGAGGCCGGCCTCACGGCGCCACCGGTTCTGGCAAGCGGCGGCCCGGTCTATCAGGCCGATGACAATGTCCTGAATGTACGGCATGCCGATGGCCATTACCGGCCGGTCAGCCTGCCCGCCGGCGTCATGCGCTTTCACATGACGCGCCAGACATTGACGCCCATCACAAGCAACAACGCGGCAAGCCTGTTCGCGCTGGATGGCGATCTGCGGCTTGTCGAGTTCCATTCCAAGGCCAACGCGCTGACCGATGAATCGATGCAGATTGTCACCGCCGCAGCCGAGGATCACGGTGCCGGCATCATCATCCATAACGATGCTCAGCATTTTTCGGCCGGTGTCGATCTGAACGCCTTCCGCGCCTATATCGAGGCTGGTGACTGGGATGGTATCGATGGCTTCCTGAGCCGCTTCCAGCAGGCGGTGTGCCAGCTGAAATACACGCCGGTACCGGTGGTCGGCGCCCCGTCGGGCCTTGCCGCCGGCGGCGGGTACGAGGTGCTGGCGCATTGCGACCGGCTGGTTGTGCATACCAATTCGGTAATGGGACTTGTCGAGGCGGGCGTCGGCGTTGTCCCCGGTGGCGGCGGTATCAAGGACACCTATTTCCGCTGGTTCGACGCCAGGCAGAGCTGGGATGAGGCCGCCTGGCAGACCTGGATGAATATCGGCTATGGCGCCACCGGCTCATCGCCGCAGCTGTCGGCCCGCATGATGTATTTCCGCGAAGCACGCGACGACACGGTGATGAACCGCGACCGGCTGCTGCCCCGCGCCATCGAGATGGTAACAGCGATGCAGGACGGATATCAGGCACCGCGGCCGCCGGTGGCACAGCTTGCCGACAGCGCACTGGCAGCGAAGATGGAAGCCTTCATGCAAGAGGGCATCGAGCGGGGCGATTTCATGCCGCATGACAAGACCGTGGCCATGGCGATCGCCAGCGTCATGCTGCGCGGTGACGGCGATGGCGAGACGGCGGATGAGCAGGAACTTTATGCCCGCGAACGCGCCGCCTTCATCCGGCTGGCGAAGACGCCGCAAACCCATGCCAGGATCAGCAGCATGCTGGATCACGGGGCGGCGATCAGGAACTAGAGCCAGACCGTATCTTCACAGCCAGTCCGGGTCCATGCCCGCCAGCGCTTCGGGGCCGGCGGCAATCCGCGCCGCCATCTTGCCAACTTCAGGAAGGCTATAGGCCATATAGGCCCCGGCCGTCGCCTGTTTCGCGTCCATGAAGGCAGGATCACCCTCACCGGCATCGCTGGCCTTCGCGGCCGCGGCAGCACCACGGGCAAGCTGCCAGCCACCGGCCAGATAGCCAAGCATCATCAGGAAATCGGTTCCCGACGCGGCGGCGTCACGCGGTGCGTTGGCACGCGCCAGCACGGTATCAAGCACACTCGCGGCCGTGTTGCAGGCGGCGTTGACCGACCCGGCGAGGCCGGCCACACCATTGCCACCACCGGCGATCAGGTCCATGTCATCGCGTATCTCGGCCAGCAGAACGCGCACGGCATCGCCATTGTCGCGCAGCGTCTTGCGGAAGATCAGGTCATTCGCCTGGATTGCCGTGGTGCCCTCATAGATCGGCAGGATCCGCGCATCGCGAAGATGCTGCGCCGCGCCGGTTTCCTCGATGAACCCCATCCCGCCATGAACCTGAACGGCATCCGAGGTCAGCTGCAGCGACCGCTCGGTCATCCATCCCTTGATCACCGGGATCAGAAGATTGGCGCGGGTCTGCCAGAAGGCGGCATCATCTCCTGACAGCAGATGCGCCCGGTCGAGGCTGGCCCCGCCGACAAGCAGCAGCGCGCGCATCGCCTCGATCTCGGCCCGCATGCCGGTCAGCAGCCGCAGCACATCGGGATGATGCACAATGGCATCACCGCGTTCGCGTTCAAGCGGCGTTCCCTGCACCCGGTCGCGGGCGTAGGTGACAGCCTGCTGATAGGCGCGCTCGGAAATCGCCAGCCCCTGCAGCCCGACATCGAAGCGGGCACTGTTCATCATCAGGAACATGCAGTCGAGACCGCGGTTCTCTTCGCCGAGGAGATAGCCGACCGCACCGCCATCCTGGCCATATTGCAGAACCGCCGTCGGCGATGACTTGATGCCGAGCTTTTTCTCGATCGACAGGCAATGCACATCATTGCGGGCGCCAAGGCTGCCATCCTCATTGACCAGATATTTCGGCACGATGAACAGCGAAATGCCCTTCACCCCCGGCGGCGCGTCAGGCAGGCGTGCCAGAACGAGATGGATGATGTTCTCGCTCATGTCGTGTTCGCCATAGGTGATATAGATCTTCTGCCCACGGATCAGATAATGGTCACCCTGCGGCGTCGCCGTCGTGCGCAGCGCCGCCAGATCGGTTCCGGCCTGCGGTTCGGTCAGGTTCATCGTCCCCGACCATTCACCGGCATTCAGGCGCGGCAGATAGGTTGCCTTCTGCTGGTCATCACCGACGATTTCCAGCGCATGGATCGCGCCCTGCGTCAAAAGCTGGCACAGCGCGAAGCCCATATTGGCGCCGTTCCACATTTCATTGACAGCCGCACTGACACATTGCGGCAGTCCCTGCCCGCCATGCTCGGGGGACGCGTTGAGGCCGATCCAACCACCCTCGGACATCGCCTTCCAGGCCTCGCCAAAGCCGGCCGGTGTTGTCACCCGGCCATCATCATGGCGCACCGACCCGGCAACATCCCCGGCATGGTTCAGCGGTGCGATCACCTCGCCGGCAAGCTTGCCGGCCTCGTCGAGGACCGCCTCGACAAGATCCTCCGACACCATTTCCATGCCGTCCAGCGCCGCCACCCCGTCAAGTCCGACAAGGTGGCGAAGCACGAATTTCATGTCATCTACCGGCGCCTGATACATGGCCTGTTCCTGTTGCTGCCTGACGATGCCGGCCGCACGGCATCAGCCCTCATCCGTGATAATACCCGCCTTCTTGCGGGCCGCCAGCAATTCCGCCTCGTCCCAGAACCCCAGAACGATCCCTCCACGGAGCTGTTTATTATTCGTTGCATAGGCCGCGACATCACTGTCGCTTCTTGTCACACGATATTTCGCGGTCAGCGCCCAGTCATTGAGATGCGCCGTCAGCCGCTCGATCACCGACGCATATTCGGGGTCCTCGCCGCGGTCGAAATACTCCTCGGGATCGGTCTCCAGATCATGCAGGAGCGGTCTGTATCCCTGGAAATAGACCATCTTGTAGCGCCCGTCGAAAACCATGATCATCCGGCATTCATCCGGTTTGCGATCCAGCAGCACACGCATGCGCTGATGCCCGTAATCATATTCCGAGAACACCACCTGCCGCCAGTCGGGGACCGCCGCGCCGGCCAGCAGCGGCGCCAGCGAGCGCCCCTCGACAATATGACTGGCCACCTCGCCGCCGCACGCCTCGACGAAGGTCGGCAGCAGATCCACCCCCTCGACAAGGCGCGTCTCGACCGTGCCACGCGTCGCGTCTGCCGATCGCCGCGGGTCATATATGATCAGCGGCACCCGAACCGACTGTTCGTGGAACATGTCCTTCTCGCCCATCCAATGGTCGCCAAGATAGTCGCCATGGTCGGAGCAGAAGACGATCATCGTGTTTTCGAGAAGGCCACGCGACTCGAGAAACACCATCAGGTTGCCGATCTGGTCATCGATCTGCTTGATCAGCCCCATATAGGCGGGAAGCACATGTTCGCGCACGCCGTCGCGTGCAAAGACCTCGGCGGCGCGCATCTGCATGAAGGCGTCATAGACCGGATGCGGGTCCTGGCGTTCGATCTCGTGCCGCACCGCCGGGATCAGATCATCGGCACCATACATGTCGTGATAGGGTGCCGGCGCGACATAGGGCCAGTGCGGCTTGATATAGGACAGGTGGCAGCACCATCGCTGGCCCTTCTCCTCGGCCTCCTCGATGAACTGCATGGCGCGGCGGGTCATATAGGGCGTTTCGGTGTCCTCCTCGGCGGCGCGCACCGGCTTGTCGGCATGCGCCAGCAGCCAGCCTGACAGGATATTCCCTTCCTCATCCTCGGCGGCGTTGGCCCAGTCATGCCACGGGTTGTCGCCGTCATAGCCCTTGTTCTGCATATAGCGGTTATAGGCCAGCCCCCCGGCCGGAAGCCGTTCCGTCGGATTGAGCCCGTCATCGCGCTCATACGGCTCGAAACCGCATTGCGTGACATGCACCCCGACCGCAGAATCCGCATCGATCCCCAGCCGTTTCATCGCCGGCTTGTGGGCGGCCATATGCGTCTTGCCAACCAGCGCGGTGCGGATATCAAGGTCCTTCAGATAATCGCCAAGCGTCAGCTCGTCGACCCGCAGCGGCACGGCATTCCAGGTCACCCCGTGCGAGCGGACATAGCGGCTTGTGTAATAGCTCATCCGCGAGGACCCGCATGTCGTCGACTGCACATAGGCGCGGTCAAAACGTACGCCGCGCGCCGCCAACCTGTCGATATGCGGTGTGTGAAGATGCGGATGGCCGGCGCAGGACAGATAGTCGTAACGCAGCTGGTCAGCCATGATCCAGAGAACATTGCGAACTGTTTCAGTCACCGCCACCTCCCATACCGGGTCAGCCTGCTGACCACCAATTCTCGATCACCTTCACCGGCCGCGCCTGTTGCCAGCCGCCAGCCCTCAATCGAGTAAAATCTGGTAGCTGGCGCGCAGCCTTGCGTCAAGGTCGGGCGAGATATGCTGCGGCGTGAAACCGGTCAGGATCTGCTGCTTGCGCTTCACCGCCTCGGCAACCAGATTTGGCTTGCCAAGCTCCTCCCACTCCTTCGGGCTGGACCGGTCACCAAGCGCCGGATAGACATATTCGGTCTGCATCAGGCCGATTGTCTGGTCATGACCAAGATAATGGCCGGGCCCACCGATACAGACATCCTTCATCACATCGATGCCGATTGTCTGCGCATTGACCTCGATGCCACGCACACAGCGCATGCACTGGCCAAGCATGTCATTGTCGATGATCAGTGATTCAAGACAGAAACCCAACAGCGAGGCGTGCATGCCGGCAGCCTCATAGACCATGTTCAGTCCGGACAGCCCGGCCATGACCAGCGTGCTGCCCTTCTCATAGCCCGATTGCGCGTCAGGCATCTTGGAATCGGCCATGCCGGCCGCCGCACCGCCGGGAAGCCGGTAATGTTGCAGCATCTGCGCGCAGGCCGCCGTTAGCAGCCCCTGTTCGCCCGACCCGCCGGACATGGCGCCGGTCCGCAGATCCGACACAAACGGCCAGGTCCCGACGATACAGGGATGCCCGGGCGACATCGAATTCACATAGATCAGGCCGGCAATGACCTCGGCAAGCGCCTGCGCGACCGCACCGGCGATGGCCGCCGGCGCCGTGGCCCCGGCCTGTCCGGCCGACAGCAACAACACCGGCATACCGGCATGCACCGCCTCTTCCATCACCAGGCAGGATTCGGTGGCAAAACGAAGCGGCGGCACGACGAAACAATTGCTGTTCGACACAAAGGGGCGAGCGCGCCATTTATCCTCACCGCCGGCAATATCATGAAGCATCGAGATCGCCGGCGCGACGAAGGGCGCCTCGGTGAAACTGGTGCCGACATGCTTGGTCGTTCCTTTCACCGCCGCATAGACAGTGTTGAGATCAAGCGCCGCCGGGTCGGTGACATCGCGCGCCACCATTGGCCTCTGGAAGAAATGGATATTGTCCATATTCTCGACGATGCGCGCCGCGTCATAAATATCGGCAAGATAGGATTCGCGGTAACTGTTGCTCTCGACATCAACGACATGGACCGCCGCCCCGGCAGTGCCGTAATGGACGCGCGAACCGGACAGCAGCATGTCGTGCTTAGGATCCTGTCCGAACAGCGTGATATCGCGCGCCGCCCTTGCCAGCATGTCATCGACCAGCGCACGCGGGAAGCGCACGCGCCCGTCATCACCGGCAATGGCACCAGCCGCCGTCATATAGGCAATCCCGCTGTCGGGCGCCTGGCTGAGGCCGATTTCCTCGAGGATCTGATAGACCGCGCTGTCGATGGCCTGAACCGCCGCGTCATCAAGCGGGCGATACTGACCGCCTGTCATGCCTGGCCGGACCGGTCGCAATTCCGCCGCCAGCGGCGCGGCGCGTTCCATCCGACGGGCGGCGCGGCCACCAGCGCGGCGTGACGATGCGGGGATCGGGGGGAAGAGGCGTCTGGTCATCTGGCTCTCTCCTGTATGCGGCAGCCTGGCCCTAGAGCCGGACCCGGGCCGCCTTGGGATCGTACATGGGACGGAAGCTGACTTCCGCCGGAACAATGGTGCCGGCAATATCGATGCTGTATTCGGAGCTCAGCTGCTCATCGGCGGATTCGCCATCCGTGGCGCATTTCACATAACCAAGGCCGATCGCACCACCAAGATGATGGCCGTAATTGCCACTTGTCAGATGCCCGACAATCTCGCCATCACGGAGGATTGGCTCATTATGGTAAAGAAGTGGTGCCGGATCGCTCAGACGGAACTGCATCAGCCGTTGCGACAGCCCGTCATTGCGTTTTGCCTTCACCGCATCGGCACCGATCATGCCGCCAAAACGCGTGTCCGGCTTGCCTTCCTTGACAGCGAAGCCGAGACCGGCCTCAAGCACATGATCCTCGTTCGAGATATCATGACCGAAATGACGGAACGCCTTCTCAATCCGGCAACTGTCAAGTGCATGCAACCCACATAGCCGCAGGGCATGATCCGCGGAGCGCCGCATCAGCGTGTCGAAGACATGATTCGCCATGTCAGTCGACACATAAAGCTCCCATCCCAGCTCGCCGACATAGGTAACGCGGTGCGCGCGGGCAATGCCATGCCCGATCTCAACCTGCTGTGCGGTACCGAACGGGAAATCCTCGTTCGCCAGGCTCTGCGGAATCAGCGGCTGCAGAAAATCACGGGATTCCGGTCCCATCACCGCCATCACCGATTCCGACACCGTGACATCCATCGCAAAGCAATGCGCGTCATCGGGGATATGCCCGTTGATCCAGTGCAGGTCGCGACGCACCGTCGCTGCCGGGGTGACGACAAGGAATTCATCCGATGACAGGCGGGTGACGGTGACATCGGCCTCGATATGGCCTTGCTCGTTCAGGAACTGGGTGTAGACGATCTTGCCATCCGGCACCGCGACATCATTGCCGCAGAGCCGTTGCAGCACCGCCTCCGCATCGCGGCCGACCATCCTGATCTTGCCAAAGCTCGACAAATCGAACATGCCGACATGCGATCGCACCGCGCGATGTTCATCGGCGCTGTAATCGAACCAGTTCTGGCGCTTCCAGCTATATTCATATTCGGCCACCCTGCCGGCCTCGCGTTCGGCCCGCGGCAGGAACCAGTTGGCGCGCTCCCAGCCGCTGACCTCACCAAAGCATGCACCGCCTTCCTTCAGCCGGTCATGGATTGGCGACTGTCTGACATCACGCGCCGTTTCCACCTGCCGATAAGGAAAATGGTCGGCATAGAGAAGCCCGAGCGTTTCCGAGACCCGTGTGCGCAGATAGGTGCGGTTGGCCTGGAAGGGCTGCATCCGGCGGATATCGACATCCCACAGATCCATCGGCGCGTTACCCGTATCCATCCATTCGGCCAGCACCATGCCGGCACCGCCGGCGGACTGGATCCCTACCGAATTGAAGCCGGCGGCGACATAGAAATTCTTCAGCTCCGGCGCCTCGCCAAGGATGTAACGATCATCGGGTGTAAAGCTTTCCGGGCCATTGAAGAAGGTCTGGATACCGGCCGTCGCCAGTACCGGCAGACGTTCCACGGCGCGTTCCAGAATGGGCTCGAAATGATCGAAATCCTCGGGCAGCGAGTCGAATTCGAAATCCTCTGGGATGCCGCCCATGCCCCAGGGCTTGGAATTCGGCTCGAAGGCACCAAGCAGAATCTTGCCGGCATCTTCCTTGTAATAGGCGCATTCATCCGGCACCCGCAGCACCGGCAGGTTCGAGGTCAGACCGTCAATGCCCTCGGTCACGATATAGAAATGCTCGCAGGCGTGAAGCGGCACGGCGACGCCGGCCTTGGCGCCGATTTCGCGTGCCCACATGCCGCCAGCATTGACCACATAATCGGCCTCGATCGGCCCCTTGTCGGTCATGACCCCGCTAACGCGGCCATCGGCCTTATGGATCCCGGTGACCTTGACCCCCTGGATGATCTTCACGCCATAGCCGCGCGCCCCCTTCGCCAGCGCCTGGGTGATATTCACCGGGTCGGCCTGACCGTCCTTTGGCAGCCACACCCCGCCAACAGCGTCATCGACTTTCAGCCCCGGATAGCGGCTGGCGATATCCGACGGGGTAATCTCGTCGATCTCGACACCGAAGGCCCGCGCCATGGCCGCTGACCGGCGAAGCTCTTCCATCCGTTCATCGCTCAATGCCACGGTCATCGACCCGTTGCGCTTGAAGCCGGTCGACACGCCGGTCTCGGCCTCAAGCCCGAAATACAGCTCCTGCGAATATTTCGCCAGCCGCGTCATGTTCTGTGTCGCACGAAGCTGCGCGATCAGCCCGGCCGCGTGCCAGGTGGTACCGCAGGTCAACTGCTTGCGCTCGAGAAGCACGACATCGCTCCAGCCAAGCTTGCCAAGATGATAGGCGATCGAGCAGCCGACCACCCCGCCCCCGATGATGACAGCACGTGCCTTTGCCGGAACATCCATGGGCCTATACCTTCATCCGTGAATTGTCGGGATCATAGAGAACATCACCCTCGACAAGCGCCGCGGCGCGCGCGCGCCCCAGCACATCGACGCTGATGGCACCGCCAGTGGCCAGCATCGCGGAATCAACAACCGCCATCGCGATCGACTTGCCGACACGATGCCCGTAACCGGCCGAAACCACGAGCCCGGCGGCGTTGCCGTCGATCAGCACGGTGCTGAGATAGACCGCCTCGCCAAATGACTCACCATCGCCCGGATCCTCCAGCGTCAGCGTGACAAAGCCCTGCTTCGCGCCGGCCTGATGTTCGGCCTGCAGCGCCGCCTTGCCAACAAAGCTGTCCTTGCCAAGATTGACCCAGCGGCCAAGTCCGCTCTCGAACATCGTATAGTCCGAGGTCAGGTCGGCCTTCCAGGACCTGTAGCCCTTTTCAAGCCGCATCGAATCAAGCGCCAGCATGCCGAAATTGCCGATCCGGTGCGCTGCGCCGGCGGCCCACACGGCGTCATAGAGCGGTTTGATGTCACCCATCCCGCAATGCAACTCCCAGCCGGCCTCGCCAGCGAACGAGACACGGATCGCGGTCACATCACATCCGCCAGCACGCATCCGCCGGTAGGTCAGCCACGGGAAGTCATCATGCTCCGTCGCCTCGCCGGTCAGGTCGGCCATCAGCGCCGGCGCCTTCGGCCCGGTGACAAGAAGCGTCGCCATCTCGGCGGTGACATCGGTGATGCTGATCGAACTGTCTGCGGGAAGCCTGAAATTCAGCAAATCGCGGTCATGCCAATAGGCGCCGGCACCGGTCATCATCAGGAATTCATCCTCACCAAGGCGCGTTGCCGTCATCTCGGTCAGAATCTTGCCTTTCTCCGAAGCGAAATAGACAAGCCCGATGCGTCCGACCTTCGGCAGGCCGCCGGTGACAAGGCCGCGCAGCCAGTCCGCCGCGCCCGGCCCCTTGACCAGGAAGCGCGAGAACCCGGTCAGTTCCAGAACGCCGACATGCTCGGCGACATGCCGGCATTCGGCGCCAACGGCATCAAACCAGTGCTGGCGGTCATAGCTGTCCGCCGGCCGGTCCGCCTCACCGTCACGCGGGAACCAGTCGGCGCGCTCCCACCCTCCATAGGACCCGAAGGCGGCGCCGGCCTCGGCCAGCGTGTCATAGAGCGGCGATGTCTTGGCCTTGCGACCGGCCGGCCACTGGATCTGCGGAAAATGCATTGCGTATTCGTGACTGTAGGTCTCGATCGCCTTGGCCTTGGCATAGTCATGCGTGACATGGTCGGTGAAGCGCCGCGGATCGACAGCCCAGCTGTCAGTCTCGGCTTCGCCCTCGACGATGATCTCCGACAACAACTTGCCGGCACCGCCGGCTTGGACAATTCCAAAGGTGAAGACACAGGCCTCGAAGGCATTCGGCACGCCCGGCATCTGGCCGATCAGCGGCAGCCCGTCCGGGGCGTATGGGATCGGGCCATTGACGACTCGGGTGATGCCGGCGGTGCCAAGAAGCGGCACGCGCGCGCAGGCATCCTCGATATACCATTCCAGCCGCTCCAGATCGTCGGAATAGAGCTGGAAGGAGAAATCTTCGGGCATCGGGTCGGACGCATCTGTCCAGTGCGCGCGGCACCCTTTTTCGTACGGACCGAGCAAAAGCCCGTCCTTTTCCTGACGAAGATAATAGGAACTGTCCGGATCGCGAAGCAATGGCAGCTTCGTATCACGCGCGGCCAGCTCGGGGATGCCCTCGGTCACCAGATACTGGTGCGCCAGCGAGATACAGGGCACGTCGCGGCCGAACATTCGGCCCACCTCATTGGCGCGATAGCCGCTGGCATTGACCACATATTCACAGCGGATCTCGCCCTGCGGTGTCGACAGTACCCATTCACCATTCTCGCGCCTTGCGCCGGTCACCGGGCAGAACCGGATCACCGTCGCGCCCATGTCGCGCGCGCCCTTGGCAAAGGCCTGGGTCAGTTGCGCCGGGTCGATATCACCGTCAAGCCCGTCCCATTGACCGCCATAGAGGTCATGCGTCTCCAGAAACGGATAGACCTCCTGCATTTCGGCCGGCGACATTTCCTGAAACTCGACCCCCATCTGGCGACCCATCCGCTCGACATGCCGGAACTCCTCCATGCGCTGGCGCGAATGGGCCAGCCTGATGGCGCCGGTGACGTGATAATTCATCGGGTAATCGACAAGATCGCCGAGCTTGCGATAGAGGCTGGTCGAATAGGACTGGATCTTCATGATCGTCCATGACCCGACATAGTTCGGGCAGTTGCCGGCGGCGTGCCAGGTCGACCCCGATGTCAGCTCGTTCTTCTCCAGCAGCACGACATCGCTCCAGCCACGCTCGGCAAGGTGATAGAGAACCGAGGCACCAACCGCACCGCCGCCAATCACCACGACCCGTGCCGTGCCAGGCAGTTTGCCGGTGGCCTTGTTCGCCTGTTCCTTCACAGATACCTCGTCCATGATGCGTCTCGCTTTCCTGTTGCCAAAGCGCCCCCGCGCTTTCCGTCACTTGTTCTGTCAGTTCCACTCAGTAGACCGGCGGCGCGATCACCCAGATCAGCACCGCCGGGACATCACCTTCATTCATCCAGGACACGGTTTCACCGGCAAAGCGGAAACTGTCACCCCGGGTGAGTGCGAATCTCTCGCCATCGATGATCAGCGTCAGCGAACCCTCGATGACATAGCCCGCCTCCTCGGTCGGGCGCACGAATGGCTGCGGGCAGCGCGCGCCGGCGGCAAAGACCGAATGCACAATCTCGAACGCACCGCCAAGATCGGGCGACAGCAGGCTTTCGACCAGCCCCTTGCCCTCGTCGCTCATCGTGCGGCGGCTGTCGGCCCGCACCACCCAGGCGGCCTCCGGCGTATCGGGACTCTGGCTGAAAAAGAAACTGACCGGCAGACCGAACAGCGCCGCCACCGTGCGGATATCGGCCAGCGCCGGTTCGGACTGCCCGCGCTCGACCTGTGACAGCCAGCCAACCGAACGGTCAAGCTGCGCCGCAAGATCACTCAGCGTCCAGTTGCGCGACCGGCGCAGCGCCCGGATATCGGCACCAATCGACCCGGTTGAACGCAGCGGCGCATGCTTGTTTGTCTGTTTGTCGAATTTGACCAGCATTCCCCATCCCCACGCAAAAATCGTTGCGTGGATTCAATGAAAAAATCAAACATTTTTTCATCAGAATGCGGCTTTCAACGCCGATTTTCAGCAACTGTCAGTTTTTGCGGCTGCCCGGGTCGGTTGTCTGGCGCTCATCACCGCGCGCCGGATGGGCAAACCGGTCCTCGCCGGTGGCACCGGTGCGCCAGATCAGCGCGATGAACAACCCCTTCGCGCGCGGCAGCGTCCAGACCACACCGGCCAGCATCGCCGTCAACAGCAGCGCGATGGCGGCCCAGACCGGCACCCGCTCATCACGGCCGAGAATCACCATCAGCGGCGCCAGAACATGACCGACGACAATCAGCGTCGCCCAGGCCGGCCCGTCATCGGCACGGATGTCGGACAGATCGAGGCCGCAGGCCGCGCATCGCGGCAACCGCGTCAGATAGCCGGTCAGCGTCGCCCCCTCGCCACAGGCCGGACAGCGCCGCGCCAGCCCGCGCCGGATCACGGTCAGGAACGGCAGCTCGGGCGGGGGTCCCTGCGAATGGTCGGAATCGGTTGGCGTCATAGTTACAGGCATGAGGCAGGTATACAGCCTTGCCGCGCCATCGCAAAGCGGCCAATTCAGGGCGCCGCACTTCCCGGCCGGGGCGGCGCTAATGTTGAAGCGACAGGCCAAGCATCACAAGATCGTTGGTCAGCCCGCCCTGATGGCTCCAGTTCCGGTGATGCGCCGCCGGCCCCGGCATGGCAGTCTTATGCGGGCCGTTCGCGCAGCCGCTGTATGTGCAGGTTTCCATGGCATGGAGTCATGGCCCCGGACAGGTAAATTTTTCCCGGGGATGCGTTCACATTTCCGTGACACTGGGGACAGGCAGCGCCCGCACCGGGCCGCTTGACGCGATGGCGATTCCCGGCGCAAGGTCGCGGGACAAACCGGGGAATAAGCCGGGGAATAAGCCGGGGGAGAGGCTGGCCGGCATTGGCCGGACCACTCACAAGGGCCAGAGGTGAATGCGATGGTTGATCCCGGTTTCATGACAACTCCCGGGCTGACAAGGCTGCTGCCCTGGGCGGCGCTGCTGCTGATGGGGGCGACCTGGGGTCTGTCATTCTCCTTTGCCAGAATTGTCGTTCAGGCCGGCGGCACGCCCTTTGGCGTGACCTTCTGGCAGTCGGTTGTCTGCGGGGTGATCCTGCTGACCTGGACGATGGCGCGACGGCGGCCGTTGCCGATGAGCCGGCGGCATCTCGGCATCTATCTCATTGTCGCGCTGCTCGGCGCCTCGGTCCCGAACAGCCTGTTCTATTTCGCCGCGCCGCATGTTCAGGCGGGCGTGCTGTCGATCACCGTCACGCTGATCCCGATCATCACCTATGCGGTGGCGATGATGATCGGCAGCGAACGGATTTCGGCCATCCGCGTGACAGGTGTTGTCTGCGGGGCGGTGGCGATCGGCTTTCTAGTCATGCCGGAAAGCAGCCTTCCCAGTCGCGCCGCGATGCCCTGGGTGCTGCTGGCCTGCATCAGCGCGGTCTGTTACGCGCTGGAGAATATCTATCTGGCGCGGCCGTCACTGCAGGATATCGGGCCGGTGCGGACGGCCTGCGGAATGAACCTGTTCGCCGCGATGATCATGCTGCCGGTGGCGATCCTGACCGACCAGATGTTCCTACCGACCTTCCCCCTTGGCACTGTGGAATGGACCATCATCGGGCTTGGCCTGATCAACGCCGTTGCCTACACCACCTTCGTCATGGTGATCGGCCTGGCCGGGCCGGTATTCGCCAGCCAGACAGGCTATGTCGTCACGCTGGCCGGAGTGATCTGGGGGATCATTCTGTTTGGCGAGACGCATTCCGCCTGGGTCTGGGCCTCGGTGGCGATGATGATGCTGGGCCTGGCGCTGGTGACGCCGCGCCGGCGCGCGGTGCCGGGCGAGGATGACAAGGCCGGAAAGGCGGCCTAGCTGCCAATGACACCCGCGTTTCCCGACGCCGCCGGCTCAGCCATCGGCGGGCGCATATAGAAGCGCACGAAGCGCGGCCAGACTCGTCCCGCCATCGGCAAGCCCTAGCACCGCATCGCAAATGGCGTCGGCGCGCGTGGGGCCGAGAGCCGGGCCGGCGAATTCCGCGAATTTGGCGATGATGTAACCCTCCGGCATCGGGCGTTCCGAGCCGCCGCGCGCATGAACAAGACCGGACTCAAGCACCCGCCCGTCATGCAATGTCAGTTGCACATCGGCGTCGCGCGTGTCGGGGAAGCTGGCATTGTGGATCTCGCTCTCGGCAACGGTGATGCGGTCGATCATGGCCAGTACCTGTGGGTCGCGAAGCCCCGCGCCCGACACATGCTCCAGCCCGATGCGGCCATGCACCGCCTGCGCCGCGACGGCGAAGGACAGCGAATATTGCGCCACCGCTGTGGTGTCCGGAACACCCTGGAAAAGGCACACCCCTTCATGGAAGGTGTTGATATGGATGCCGGCGATGTGGTCATGGCGCAGCTGGTTCGCCAGCATCAGTTCGCGCACACCGTCGATCGGCGCATGCGCCCAGCGGCAGATCGGATAGGGCTTCACATACTGGTCGCTCATGATCCAGCATCTGCCCAGATCGGCCCAGATATCCGCCACCTCGGGGGCCTCGACGGTGGTCGCCGGCGCGCCGGTGAACCCCTGCTCGGCGAGGATGGCCGCCGAAATCCCCACCATCGCGCCCCAACCCGACCCGTCATGAAGCATGCTGGGGCTGGCGATCTCGCGCATCATCTGGCTTCGCGGGCCGTGATATTCGGCAATGCCGAGCGCCTGACGCAACTGGTCCGCCGACAGGCCGCGCATGCGGGCCGCCACCGCCGCGACGCCAAGCGCGTTCCACGCGCCGGAGGTGTGATAGTCACAGGCCGTGGCATGAAGCGCGAGGCCGGCGCGGCCGGCGATCTCATAGCCAAGTGTGATCAGCGTCAAGGCCATGTCCCCGGCGATGTCATCGGTCTGCTCGGCAAGTGCCAGCAACGCCGGAATGATGGCCACACCGATATGTCCCTTGACCGGGTTGTAGCCGTCATGCGCGTCCAGATTGTCGGTCTGTGTCGCCGCTGCATAGGCGGCGCCGGCAAGGCTGACCGGCCGGCCGTCGAACAGCATCGGGGCGGCGTGGGACGGTGCCCCGGCAGCATATAGAAGCGCCGCCGTGTCTCGGCCAAGCCGTCCGGCCTGCATCGGCGTGGCAGCCGCCGCCACCCCCAGCGTATCAAGGCACATCAGTGCCGCCGCCCGGCGCACCGCTTCGGGCACATCATCCGGCGTCAGGGAAAAGACGAAATCGGCAACCTGTGACAGCTGTTTGTTCATCGACCCTTGCCCCCTGGTCATGACCCTTTGCCGGTTGGTTGCCTGATCAGGCCCGCAGCCGCGCTCCACCAGCGTCAAAGGGCGGCTCGGCCAGCACCCTCGCCCTATGCGGCTTGCCGAGGATATAGATATCGACACTGTCGCCAGGCGCCACGGCCCCCTCGCGGGCATAGCCGATGGCCAGCGACTTGCCGACCGTATAGCCATAGGCACCCGAGGTCACCCGCCCCACCGGCGTGCCGTCGGCAAGGAAGATCGGCTCACCGCCATTGGCGTCGGCCTCGTCGGTGACATCGACCTCGAACATGGTCAGCCTCTCGCGCGGCGGCGTGTTGCTGATCCGCAGATAGGCATCCTTGTTCAGAAACGCCTTGTCGAGCTTGATCAAGCCGTGAAGCCCGGCTTCTTGCGGCCAGTATTCGGGCGAATATTCGCGCCCCCATGACCCATAACCCTTTTCGATCCGCAACGCGCCAAGCGCCCGCCCGCCGACCGGCCCGCCACCATGCGCCGCCGCCGCCTCGAGAAGCGCTGTATAGAGCGCCAGCTGGTCGGACACCGCGCAATGAAGCTCCCACCCCAGATCGCCGGTGAAGCTGACCCGGATGGCGAGGCATTCAACACCGGCAACGGTGATGGTACGCGAGCGCATGAACCGCCAGCCATCATTCGACAGATCGACATCGGTCAGGCCGGCCAGCATTTCCCGCGATTTCGGACCGGCGACATTGAACCCGGCGATGCGCGGCGTAGCCACCTCGATGCTTGTGCCCTCCGGCATCGGCACCATGTCGAAAAAGCGCTGGTGATAGCGCTCGGCCATGCCCGACCCGATCATCATGTAACTCTCGTCGCCGGTCCTGGTGACGGTGAAGTCGCCGGCAACACCGCCGCGCATACCAATCAGCGGCGTTAGGCACGACCGCCCGACCTCGCCCGGCACATGATTGGCGACAAGCCTGTCAAGCCAGTCTTGCGCGCCCGGACCGGCAATGACGTAATTGGCGAAATTCGAAATATCGATCACGCCGACATGGTCGCGCAGCATCGCCGCCTCGCGGCCCACCGGCGCGAACCAGTTCTGGCGGGCAAAGCCTGTTGTCTCGTCGGTATCCGGCGCATTGGCGAACCACAGCGGGTGCTCCCATCCCGCATTCAGGCCGAACACCGCGCCCATCCGGCGCTGCATCTCATAGGCCGGGCGGGTCCTGGCCGGACGTCCGGCGCTGCGTTCCTCGTTCGGGAAATGGATCTTGAAGCGATGGATATACTGGTCACGGACACGCGCCCTGGTAAAGGCGGCGTCCGCCCAGTCGCCGAAGCGGGCAAGGTCCCAGGCGAACATGTCCCATTCCGGTTCCCCCTCGATCATCCATTGCGCCGCCAGCAGGCCAAGTCCGCCGGACTGGCTGAAGCCCGGAATGATGCCGTTACAGCAGAAATAGTTCCGCAACTCCGGCACCGGCCCGAAGAGCGCGTTTGAATCCGGGCTCCAGATCATCGGCCCGTTGATGACCCGCTTGACCCCCGCCTCGGCCGCGGCCGGCACGCGGTCGATGGCACGCATCACATTGTCCATGATGCGGTCCAGGTCGTCATCGAACAGCTCATGACCGAAATCGAGCGGCGTGCCGTCCTCGGCCCAGAATTTCATCTTCTCCTCATAGGCGCCGATCAGTAGCCCGTTGCCTTCCTGGCGGAAATAATACTCGCCATCGCGATCGGCGATCGAGGGCAGACGCCGGCCAAGCGCCGCGACCTCTGGAATGGCCTCGGTCACGAAATATTGATGCTCTGTCGGCTGCAGCGGCAGCGTCAGCCCGGCCATAGCAGCGACCTCGCGCCCCCACAGGCCGGCCGCATTCACCACCCACTGTGTGTGGATATCACCCTTTTCGGTGCGCACGATCCAGCTGCCATCGGGCTGCGCCTCGGTGCCGGTGACCGGACAGAACCGTTCAATCTCGGCGCCGAGCATGCGCGCACCGGCAGCATAGGCATGGGTGACACCGGACGGGTCGACATTGCCGCCATCCGGCTCGAACATGATGCAGCGCACATCATCGAACTGCGCCAGCGGATGAAGCTCCAGCGCTTCCTCACGGCTGATCTCATGAAAACTGAGGCCGTAGAATTTCGCCTTTGCCTCCTGCAGGCGCAGCTGGTGCTCGCGCTCCTCGGTCTGGGCGAGATAGAGTGATCCGGGCTGGAAGACGCCGCATCCCTGGCCGGTTTCTGCCTCCAGCTCCTTATACAGGTTCATCGTGTAGTGCTGGATGCGGGTGATGTTGTTGTTGTCATGCAGACCGTGGATGTTCGCCGCCGCGTGCCAGGTCGACCCGCTTGTCAGCTCGTCACGTTCAAGAAGTATGACATCCCGCCAGCCAAGCTTTGCCAGATGATAAAGGATGGAACAGCCGACAAGGCCACCCCCTATAACCACCGCCTGCGCATGCTCACGCATTTCCCCTTACACCCCCTAATATGCTGACTTGCTGGTACAAGCTTGCGGCCGAACATGGCTTGCAAATGGCCCAGTTGCGACGGTTGCTGCAGGGTTTGCGCCGGCTCGGTCGCCTCATCTTCGGAAGATCAGAAGCCGGATGATCCGCAGCACCACACCAATCAGGATCTGACGGACAAAGGGGCTGCGCATGATCCCGGCCACCCGCGCGCGCAGGCGCGGCGACTGGCGCATCAGCAGGCGCATGACCAGCATCGCGACCACCAGCGCCAGAAGACTGAGAATGACAATGCGCAGCATGGTCCTGTTCCAAGGGGCCGGCGGGTCCCCGTCTAGTTGAGGTTCACCATCTTACCCGGATTCATGATATTGGCCGGATCAATGGCCTTCTTGATGACGCCCATCAGCGCCCAGGCGTCGCCATGTTCAGCCCGGCGTCATCCGGCCTGACAGGCAGCCACCCTCACCCCGCTGCCACCGGATCACTCAGCACACGGTAGCGCGACAACAGCGAATCCCGGTCGGCATAGCACCCCTGCAACCAGCGATGGCCGGCCCCGCCATAGGCCTTGCGGGCATGCAGGACACGGGTGTTGTCGACGACAAAACATTCACCCGGCGCCAGCCGGAAACTCACCTCCATGGCCGGATCATCGATGATCTCGCCAAGCCGGCGATAGGCATCGTAATAGGTTTGCATCGCCTCGAAGGGGATATCGGTCAGCGCCGCGGCGGAGCGGTTGTTGAACCGGATGCCGACCAGCTCGCCATCCGGTGTCAGCTCGATCATCGGGCGCCGCGCGATCAGCCTTGTATCGTTATCGCCAGCATATTCAAACCGCGCACAATGGTCGGCCAGCGCATCGAACCAGGCGGCATTCTCGTCGCGAAGCCGGCGCGCTGCGGCAAAGCCGTCGACAACCATATTGTCACCGCCGGCAGCCGAGCTTTCAAGACAGTAGAGAATCTGGATTGTCGGCACCGGGTCGCGATAGGGGTTGTCAGTATGCGCCTGCAGCCCCAGCCCCGTATAGGCAAGGTTGGTCGGGTTGATCTCGGTGCGCACCTCGAACTGTCGCCCGTAATTGGTCTCGCGCACATAGCCGAACAGATCGACCACCTTCATCAGCGCCCCGTCCTCGACCGGGCCGCCAGACAGATGCGCAAAACCGTAGGTCACCAGATCGCCAAGCCAGTCGCGCAGCGCCGCTTCATCCTGCCGAAGATCGTCCAGCCGGGCCGTCGGCAGCGCGGTGTTGAGCGCTGAGTCCCAGCATCTGACGCCTGCCGGCATCCATCCGCGTTCCGAAGCCGGTCCGGTCCGGTCATAACGATGGTCCATCAGCCAGCGGGGGTCATAGGTAATCGGCGCGGCTTCGTTCGAGAAGGTGACCTGAAGACCGGCCGCGTTGACCGCGGCGCCGGTGATCGCAAGGTCGGCCGGAATGTCGGCAAGCGTGATCAGACGCTGCCCGTTGCCGGGCGAGCGTGTGGCCTCGTCCCACGCATTGTCGCGAAGCCAGACCGCGTGAAAGCGGGCGCTGACACCACTGCCATGATCCATCAGGGTCAGACATTGTCCATCATCGCTGAGTGTTGATTCGAACATGACGGGCCTCCTCAAGGTGCGTTGCGAAGACGTGACAGATGACGCTCGCGGAGCATGATGATGATACCAGCCCCGACAATAAACAGAATACCCGGAAACAGATCATCAAAGGGTGCCTCGGCGAAGAACAGCCATCCAAGGGCGAAAGATACCGGAATGCCGAAATATTCGAATGGCGATACGCTGCTGGGATCGGCCAGCCTGTAGGCAATGGCGAGGCTGAGAACGCCGGTGCCACCAAGGGCACCCATGATCACAAACAGGCCGGCGTCGCCGAGATTGGCGATGGGGACCGGGTCAACGAACAGGATCACCACAAGGGTCGCCAGCGCACAGGTGGCAAGCTGCTGTCCGAACTGGATCGCCGCCGAGGGAATGTCCGGCGGGTAGAATCGTACAAGAACGCTTGAGGTGGCGTAGCAGAAGGCCGCGATCACCGGCAGCACCATATAGTGGGAGAACCCGTCCTGGAATGGCTGCATGATGGTCACGACCCCGGCAAAGCCGAGGAACACCGCACTCCATCGCCACACGCCTATGCGGTGGCCAAGAAGCGGCACCGACAGCGCGGTGATGAACATCGGACCGCTGAAGCCAAGCGCGCCGGCGGTGGCGAACTCGATTTTCGTCAGGGCCGTGTAGAAGCAAAGCTGCGCAGTCACCACCGAGGATGACCGCACCAGATTGATCAGGTGAAAGCGGGGTCGGTTGAGCCGCGGCACGGCCGCGAACTGCCGGCTGTGCCACAGCAGGATCAGCGCCGGAATCACCCCGAAGAAATTGCGAAGCGCCGAAATCTGCATCACCGGATAGCTGCCGCCAAGCATCCGGACAAGAATGCCCATCATGTCAAAGGCCAGGATGCCGAAAAAAATGACACCGATGGCAAGAAGCAGATTTCGCGGCATTGGCGGCCTCGCCCGATTTGTGGACCGGCCTCACTATGCCAGCAATGGCGGCATCAGTATATCTCGAACAATCCGGCCGCCCCCATGCCGCCGCCGATGCACATCGACACCACGCCAAGCTTCGCACCGCGACGATGCCCCTCGACAAGAAGATGGCCGGCAAGGCGCGCGCCGGTCATGCCATAAGGGTGACCGACCGCGATCGAACCGCCGGAGACATTGTATTTCAGCGGATCAATGCCAAGCCTGTCCCGGCAATAGAGAACCTGCGAGGCAAAGGCCTCGTTCAGTTCCCACAGATCAATGTCGTCAACGCTCAGACCATGCGCGGCAAGAAGCTTCGGCACGGCAAAGACCGGACCGATCCCCATCTCCTCGGGGTCGCACCCGGCAACGGCGATGCCGCGCAACGCGCCAAGCGGCGACAGACCGCGCCGCGCTACCTCATCCGCGCCCATCACCACCATCGCCGACGCCCCGTCCGACAATTGCGAGGCATTGCCAGCGGTGATGAACCGGCCCTCTTCAATCTGCTGGCCATCCCGGAATACCGGCTGCAGCGCCTGAAGACCTTCCAAGGTGGTTGACGGCCGCACCCCTTCATCGGCGTCAAGCGTGACCGCGCGGTCGCTGATCTCGCCAGTATCACGGTCCTTGACCTTCATCACCGTGGACAGCGGTACAATTTCAGCATCAAACCGCCCTTCGGCCTGCGCGGTGGCGGTACGGCGGTGCGACTCCACCGCATATTCATCCTGCGCCTCGCGCGAGACGCCATAGCGCGCGGCGACGATCTCGGCGGTCTCCAGCATCGTCATATAGATATCGGGCCTGTTCGCCTCGATCCAGGGATCGACAAGCCGGTCGACATTCATCTTCGGGGTCTGCACCAGCGAGACCGATTCGACCCCGCCGGCGACACCCATTTCGATTTCACCATGCCGCACCTGATTCGCGATGATCGACAGCGCCATCAGGCCGGATGAACATTGCCGGTCCACCGTCATGCCGGGGACCGAGGTTGGCAGGCCGGCCCGGATCAGCGCCTGGCGCGCCACATTCATATGGGTTGATCCCTGCTGAAGCGCCGCGCCCAGCACCACATCCTCAATCTCGTCAGCCGCGACACCTGCGCGCTCGACAGCATTTGAGATGGCATGCGCGGCGAGGGTCTGCGCCTGGGTATCGTTGAACGCGCCACGATAGGCCTTGCCAATCGGGGTGCGGGCGGTCGAGACAATGACGGCATCGCGCATGGAAGCGTCTCCGGTAATTGCTGCTCTGTCAGCCAAACCTAGAGACGCGCACCCGCAGATGCAAACCGCCAGTTTTGACTGGCCGGTTTTGACTGGCCGGTTTTGACTGGCCGGTCCTGGCTGGCCGGTCCTGGCTGGCCGGGAACCTCACGACCATCAGATGTATCCAAAATTGTCCCATTCCGGAAAAAAATTGCCACAACTGATTGATGATCAGGGTCTGCATACCCTAATATCATTCTTGAGCCGATCCGTGGCATGTATCAGAATCCTTTTCGGCGACAATCAAGACTGACATATCACACAGATTCAACAGGCCGGCGGGACTCTGGGTCCCCAGGGAGATTTGACTTGTCGCAGGATAATCGTTTCATGACACGCCTTGCCGCCATTGTTGTGAGCAACCGGATCAAATTCGCCATCGCCACGCTGGCGCTTGCCTTCGCCGTCTTTGCCGGCATTCCCAACCTGAAGCTGGACACAGACGGCCGGGTCTTCATGGCAGACGACAACCCGGACAAGGTGTTGCTCGACAGGTTCGAGCAGGAATTCGCCAAGGACGACAATCTGGCAATCATCGTCAAGCCGGCCGATGGCGAGGTGTTCACACCGCGGACACTTGCCGCCATCGGGGCGCTGACCGAGGAATTGTGGAACCTTCCCTATGTTCGGCTGGTGAATTCGATCACGCGATTCCAGAACACCTATGCCGACGGTGACATGATGGTGGTCGAGGATCTCGTCCCCGACCCGGAGGCCGTCACCGCCGAGGAAGCCGCCAGGGCTCGCACCACCGCGCTTGACCGTATCGAGATCGCCAACAGCCTGATCAGTGCCGATGCCGGTGCCACCGCCATTTCGGTCATCTTCCGTCTTCCGGGAATCGATCTTGTCTCGGAAATCCCGAACATCAACGCCGAGGCGGCACCACTTCTTGAGCGCTATCGCGCCGAGTATCCCGACATCGAATTCAAGGCCAGCGGGTCGGTCGCGATCAGCCAGGCATTTGCCACCGCAAGCCAGAAGGATGGCGAGACGCTGACCCCGGCGATGCTTGTCGCGATGCTGCTGGTGGTCGGACTCCTGCTTCGCACGGTCACCGGATCACTGCTGATCCTCGTCCTGGCGTCGTTGTCGGCGCTTGTCTCGCTTGGTGCGCTGGGATGGACCCGCATCCCGATCAATTCGGCCACCGCCGTGGCACCGCTGATGGTCATCACGCTGGCGGTGGCCAGCAGCGTCCATATCCTGTCATCAATCCGCCAGACGATGCAGCAGACCGCCGACCGTACCGAGTGGGCGCGCCGCGCGCTGGCCGACCACGGTCTTGGCATCACAGTCGCCATCTTCACCACGGGGATCGGCTTTCTGTCACTGAATTTCTCGATCTCGCCGCCCTTCCAGCAGCTCGGCAACATGGTCGCCGCCGGCATGATCGGTGTCTGGATCTTCACCATGTTCCTGTTGCCGGGTTTGATCTGCTGGCTTCCCATCAAGCAGATCAACAGGGCTGCATCGGTCGACCGTTTCATGACCTGGCTTGGCGAGTTCGTGATCAGGCACCAGCGCCGCCTGCTGCTTGGCATTCCGGTAATCATCATCGGCTTTGCCGCCGGCATCTCGCAGATCAAGCTGGAAGACGACTTCCTGCGCTATTTCGACGAGCGGTTCGAGACCCGCAAGGCAACCGACCTCTACGAAACCAATCTTGGCGGGCTGAATGTGCTGGAATATTCGGTTGATACCGGAACCGAGAGCGGAATCAATTCGGTCGCCTATCTTGAAACGCTCGACACCTTCGCTGAATTCCTGCGTGCACAGCCCGAAATCAGCCATATCCGGATCCTCAGCGACACCATCAAGCGCCTGAACATGAACATGAATGGCGATGACCCGGCCTTCTATCGCATCCCGGAAAGCGACGAGGAAGCCTCGCAATATCTGTTCCTGTACGAGCTGTCGCTCGGTTATGGCATGGATTTGACCGACCAGATCAATGTCGACCGGTCTTCAACCCGTGTCTCGGCCTTCGTTCCCTTCGCCACGACGTCGCAGCTGCTGGCGCTTGACGACAAGGTCCAGGACTGGTTTGCCGCCAACGCACCGGAACTGACAAGCCCGGTCACCGGCCAGACGCATGTCTACACGATGATCTCGGCGCGCGACGTGCCGTCGATGCTGAAGGGGACGACGCTGGCGCTTGTCTTCATCTCCTTCGTGATCTTCCTTGTTCTGCGCAATCTGAAGCTCGGCCTTGTCTCGCTGGTGCCGAACCTGGTGCCGGCGGCAATGGGTTTCGGGCTATGGGGATATATGGTCGGCAACGTCACGCTGGCGGTATCGATCGTCGTCGCGATGACACTTGGCATTGTCGTTGATGACACGGTGCATTTCATTCTGAAATACGCCAATGCCCGCAAGCGCGGCAACAGTGCCGAGGACTCGGTCCGCTATGCCTTCAAGTCGGTTGGCATGGCGCTGACCGTGACCTCGCTTGGCCTGGTCATCGGCTTTGCCATCCTTGGCCAGTCCGGCTTTGCCGTGAACCGCGACATGGCACGGCTCACCGCCATCACGCTCAGCTTCGCGCTGTTCGTCGATTTCCTCTTCCTTCCGCCGCTTCTGATCTTTCTCGATAGGATGAAAACCATGAAACCCTCCTCCACAAGCACGGCCACGCTGGCCGTCATTGCAGGGATTGCCGTGGCGCTGGCCCTGCTCACTCCGTCCAGCGGCGCCAACGCCTCGCCGGAAAAGGGGCTTGCCATCGCCACCGAGGTCGATAACCGCGACCGCGGCTGGGGTGATGTCACCGTGGAGGGCGAGATGGTGCTGAAGAACAAGGCCGGCAATGAATCGGTCCGCAAGTTCCGCAGCACCATCCTCGAGGCGGCAAACACCGCCGAGGGCGACCGCTCGATCATCACCTTCTCAAAGCCGCGTGACGTTCGCGGGACAGCACTGCTGACGCATTCGAAGATCGAGCCGGAGGATGATTCCCAATGGATTTTCCTGCCCGCCGTCAAGCGGGTGAAGCGCATCTCATCGTCGAACCGGACCGGCAAGTTCGTGTCCTCGGAATTCTCCTATGAGGATCTGGGGTCCGAGGAGGTTGCCGACAATGACCATATCTGGCTTGAGGATGCCGCATGCGCCCATGACGCGGCGCTGACCTGTGCCGCCGTGGAGAGCCGTCCGAAAAACAAGAAATCGGGCTATTCGAAGCGCGTCTCCTTTATCGACCTCGCGGAATACAGGGTTCAGCGGATCGATTTCTACAACCGCCGCGGCGATCTAGAGAAAACCCTCGAATTCCAGGATTACCGGCAATATGAGGGTGCGTTCTGGCGCGCACATGTGATGGTGATGCAGAACCACCAGACCGGCAAATCGACCCGGCTGTCATGGGGCGACTATAATTTCCGACAAGGCCTGACCGAGCGTGACTTCACCCCGCAGGGGCTTCCCAAGGCGGGCCGATGAGGGCAGGCAATCGCGCCGATCGCATCATCACCGCGTCATTGGCAGCGTTCCTTGCCGGCGTGGCATGGCTTCCGGCAAGTGCCGAGACTGGCTTTGGCGAGTTTGAGCTTGAACAGCGCGGCGAGGTTACCGTCGAGGCAAGCTGGTATCCACGCACGGCCCAGCATGCCGGACAGGCGGACAGCTTCCTGCATCTCGAGGCACGGCCTGAAATCCTGCTCTTTGGCGACAACGCCGCGGCGCAGTTCCAGCCCCGTATCAGCGGCGGCACAGCTGGCGGCGGACAGATCGACCTTCGCGAGGCGCATGTCAGCGGCCGGCTTGGCGAGATGGATTACCTTGTCGGCAGCACCATCCTGTTCTGGGGCAAGGTTGAAAGCTACAATCCGGTGGACATCGTCAACGCCCTTGACTACAGCCGCGGTCTGTTGCGCAGCGAGAAACGCGGCGCCCCGATGGTCAGGCTGTCATGGCCGGTCGGGCTGGGCCAGATCGACCTTCTTGCCATCGATTTTGTCGAGAATGTCTATCCCGACCGGGCACTTCGTGAACGTCCCGCACATCATGTGAACGACAATGCCGCCGGGTTCAGTCGCGGTGCCGGCCGTGACGATATCGCCACCGCGGCACGCTGGTCCGGCTATTTCGGTGATATCGACCTTGGTGTCAGCATGTTTCATGGCACCGGCCACGCGCCGCGCCTGCTGCCCCGGGCCGACGGCACGCTGACGCCGGACTACAGCCGCATCACGCAGTTCGGCCTGGACATCCAGTCGCTGCATGGCGATAGCGCGGTGAAGGCCGAACTGATCCGCCGTCGCGGCCAGTATGACAGGCTTGGCAGTGCCGACAGCTATGCCGCCGGCGTGATCGGCATCGAACATAATCTCTACGATCTTGCCGAAAGCGGGCGCGACCTCGTGCTGATCGCCGAATATGCGCGTGACGAGCGGCGCGGCCGGTCGCATAGCGGGTTCCAGAATGACCTGATCCTCGGCGGGCGCTGGCTATGGAATGATGTCGAGGATACCGAAATCCTGACCTTGCTTGCCCGCGACCTCGACAATGCGGCACAGACACTCACCATCACGGCGAACCGGCGAATTACCGACGAACTGAGTTTCGAGGCGACCGCAAGATGGCCGGAGCGTCTTTCGCGTGACCCGAACAGCGCAGCGCTGGCCCGCGACGCCGCCATCATCGCCAGCCTTACCTACAGCTTCTGACTTTCAAATTCCGACTTACAGCTTCCGACTTACAGCTTCCGACTTACAGCTTCCGACTTTCCGGGGCCATCAGCCCGGCATCGACAAACTCGAACATGTCGGGATGCGGAATCCCGTCAGCGCCCTCTTCAGGGTGAAATTGATGACGGCTGACGCGCCCGGCGAGAAGCTGTGACAGGATCATCGGCACCTGGCGCAGAATATCGGCTGCCACCAGGCCGGGACCGAATCTGATGCCGGCCTCGGCATGGATCCAGACAGCGGCGCAGCAGGCCTCGAGGGGCGGCATGCGCTGGGCCAGCAGACCGGCGATCAGGCCGGCCAGCACATCACCGGTGCCGGCTGTCGCCAGATAGGCGCTGCTGCGGCTGTTGACGACCAGCCTGCCATCTGGCGCGGCGATGATCGTCTCGCGCCCCTTCAGCACGACAAGCGATGCCGTCAGCCGTGCCGCCGCCAGGGTGCGGGTCTCGACCCTGCCGCCAAGGTCGGGAAATGCCCGGTCGAATTCACCCTGATGCGGGGTGATGATCCGCTGCCTGTCAGTTGGCGCACGGTGGCGCATGACCGCGCCGATGGCGACGGCATCAAGCACCTGATGGCACCCTGACGATCTGGCAAGGATCCGTTCCAGCGGCTGGCGGTCGGCCCCGCCACACCCGGCAAGGACCACCGACACGCGTTTCGGCCGGTGCAGGACGCCATCCCAGACCATTACCTGTGGTG
>RFZL01000091.1 GCA_009920665.1 Alphaproteobacteria bacterium
TTCGATGATGACTGGTGCGGCGAGGGACAACAGGCTGGTGAGATGGTCGGGACGATCCTCGATGATGAATGGGCGCCGCGCTGACCTGTGGGAAGACAGGTCAAATGGGTTGGCTCTTAGCAGGTGGCGTTGATCTGTTGCTTGAGGACTCTTCGCGTCAATTACTGTTTTTTTGCAAAAAAAGGTAAATCGCTGTAATGCTTGGTCGTTCACTGGATCAGGAGAAGAGCTGGTCCGCATGACGCGCAGGCGTATCACGCAATGTAGGCGTATCACGCCAGGGGTACGGCGCACAGGGGTGGTCAGGTCATGAATGCTGGTAAGGCTATTTTTATAGGCAACATCAAGGGCGGTGTGGGTAAAAGCACGCTGGCTGTCTATTTGACGGATTATCTCAGGCGTCGGTACCAGCGGCGGCCGGTGATGCTTCTCGACACCGATCCACAAGGAACGGCGTTCGAGATGATGCAGCCGCACAGCCGCGCCGACGATATCAAATTCCTGCCAATCGGCGACCGGTATGACGGGGTCAGCATGACCACGCTGGATGGTGTGCTGCGTCGCATGTTGTCCTATGACGACGCCGTCACCATCGTCGATACCGGCGCAGGCAAGCTTGGCAATGTCTGGCAGATGGCGATGCTGTGCAGCACCGTGCTGGTGCCGACGTCCATGTCATGGACCGACCTGCGGCCCACCATCGATTTCATCAAGGAGCTTGATGAACGCAAGGAAGATTATGGGGTCGTGAACCCGCATGTCGTGGTGGTTCCGAACCGCACCTCGCCGTCACAGAAGAATTTCGGCCAGTTGGCCGGGGCGCTGGAAGAGGTGAACGCCATCATGGCGCCGCCAATTTCCGATCTGTCGGCGGCGCGCAGTCACTCGTCCGAGTTCCAGGGGATCACCGCCGTTGCTGGAACGCGTTTTTCCGAGGAAATCGAACGTCTTGGCGAGTTCATTATCAATTACGTCATCAGCGGCGAACTGGACCGGATCTACCAGACCGCCTGATCGCAGGCCGCCGGGTTAACGCGACAGCGCACCGGCAACCCATGAATGAAAATGATGTGTCGGCGCATCCATGACGGCCGAGAATTTCCCGCCATCATAGCCGGTGGCATGCCTCCCGCGCTGCATTCCCTCGACAACCCCGACATCCTCGGCAAAGACCGTTTGCCACATCTCGGTGTTCGTCGCCCGCATCTCGGCGAACGCATCGCCCCGCACCGCCTCGTCGGCATAGTAGATTTCCACCTGTTCGCGGGTGCGGCCCGGACCATCCGGAAGCAGCAGGATGGCAAAGGCATGGTCCTTATGCACACCGAGAAGGACGTTCGGGAACAGCGCGATATATTCCGCGCCGGCATCCCATTGTGACGACAGGCCGGTGAAACTCGGAAAGCGGCGTCCGTCAGCACTGATCTGTGGCTGGTAAACGGTCGTCCCCTGGCCGGCAAAGCCACCATCATCAAGAATGTTGTAGTGATCCTCCAGGCGCGAATAGCTGTTCAGCGCCGGGTGCACAAAAGGCAGATGATAGGCTTCGCAGTAATTCTCGACGGCCAGTTTCCAGTTGCATTGCAGGGTAAAGGTTATCGAGGAGTCGGTGCCTGTATGAACAAGCGGCTGGTCGAATTCCTTCCAGCGGTTGATCAGCGCCGCCGCCATCTCCTCGAATGCCGGTGCCGCACCACCAACATTGACAAAGATCACGTCTCGCCAGACATGCGAGCGCACCCGGATCAGCGGCAGGTCACATGTCTTGACGCTGTCATGCGTATCGACATCCGGCCCGCCGACATGCGGCGTTCGCCGCAGATTGCCGTCCAGATCATAGGCCCAGGCATGATAGGGGCAGGTGATCGGGCCGCGAAGCCGGACCGGCTCCTCGATCAGGATCATCCCACGATGGCGACAGACATTCTGGAACACATTCACCTCGCCACCGGTGTTGCGGATCATCAGCATCGGAATGCCGAGGAAGGTAACCGGCCGCGCCATGCCGGGCTCGGCGATATCCTTGCCAAACCCGATGGCGGCCCAGCCATCACGAAACAGCGTGTCCTGCTCATGCCGGTACGCCTCATCATCGACATAGCATTCATTTGGCAGGCCGTTTGCGGTTTCGATTGGCGACATCACATTGCGCAGGTTGGTCATCGCGGTTATTCCTTGCAGGCTGGTCTTGCAGTTGGTTGTGACCCGCGGATCGTGACACTCATAATATTGTGACGCAATATCGATCTGACCCGGATCTCAGGAAAGAGAATTTCACGAAAGAATGGCGGCATGACAGGTTACGAAGCAGCCCCGATCCATCTGGATCTTGATAATCGCTTCTACAGGCAGGTGGAGGCGGCGCGCTTTCCGCGTCATGTGCTGCGCTGGCGTAACGACCGTGCGGCCGCAACCATTGGCCTTGCCGGTCTCGATGATGCTGGCTGGATCGACCATTTTGCAAGTTTCAAGCCGTTGCCGGACAACCTTCAGGCGCCATTGGCGCTCTGCTATCACGGCCATCAGTTTGGACATTACAACCCCGAACTTGGCGATGGTCGTGGATTTCTGTTCGCGCAAATGAAGGCGGATGGTGGCCGGGTCCTCGATCTTGGCACCAAGGGATCGGGCACAACGCCGTTCTCGCGCACAGCAGACGGGCGTTTGACGCTGAAGGGGGCGGTGCGCGAGATTCTGGCGACCGAGATGCTCGAGGCGCTTGGCGTCAACACCTCAAAGACGTTTTCTGTGATCGAGACCGGTGAGGCGCTGGACCGGCATGACGAGCCGTCACCAACACGATCGGCGGTGCTTGTCAGGCTTTCGCATGGCCATATCCGAATCGGCAGTTTCCAGCGTCTGCGCTACATGGATGATGCCGAAGGGATCGAAATCCTGATGCGCCATACAGCGCGGCATCATTTTGCCGGCAATATGGATGCCGATGCCCCGGTCAATGAACTGGCCCCGCGATTTTTGGCAGCTGTCGCCGCCGGCATCGCCGAGACGGCCGGGGCCTGGATGGCGGCAGGCTTTGTTCATGGGGTGCTGAACACCGACAATTTCAACGTTACCGGAGAAAGCTTCGATTATGGCCCATGGCGGTTTCTGCCACAGTTCGACAGCCATTTCACCGCCGCCTATTTCGACCATGGTGGGCGTTACGCCTATGGCCGCCAGCCCGAGGCGAGCCTCTGGGCGGTGTGCCGTCTTGCCGATTGCCTTGTGCCATTCGGCGGCACGGAACCGCTGGAGGCGGCGCTAACGGGCTATTACCCGCTGCTGGAGACCAGCCTGCAACGGCGTCTGTGCTGGCGGTTGGGGATCGAGGTGCCGGCCGAGGATGCACGGCGCATCGCGGCGACGCTGTTCACCGCCGCGAAGGCGGATCAAACCCCCTATGCGCAGATTCTGCATGACTGGTATGGCGGCGAGAGGCGGCGTGGCACCTATGAGGGGGCGGCCTGGCAGGCCTTCGCCGGCACACTTGCCGGGGCGCAAAGGCTGCCGCAGGCGGACAATTCGATATTTGATCGCGAGGCGCCGGTCGCCTTGCCGATTGAGCGTGTCGAGGCCCTGTGGGCGCCAATTGCCGATGCTGATGACTGGGCACCGCTCTACGCCGCCATCGACGAGATCAGGCTGTGGGGAGGCGCGCTGCGCGGCGATGACACCCTCAAGCGGCAGGCGGCGCCAATGAGCGGGTAAAGACCTCGCGCACCACAAAGCTGCTTTCCATGCGCAATACATGTGGCAGGCCGGACAGATGCTCGGCATGCAGGCGGCCGAAATCGGCAACATCGCGCGCTGCAACGCGCAGAATATAGTCGCTGTCTCCGGCGATCAGAAAACAGGCAAGAACCTGCGGCACTTCGGCCACGGCGGCTTCGAATTCGGCCAGCATGTCTGCTGACTGCCCGTTCAGGGTGATCTGCATGAGGACAAGAACCTCATGGCCAAGCTTTGCTGCGTTGAGTTGCGCCTGATAGCCGTCAATAATGCCGGATTTTTCCAGCAGGCCCACCCGTCGCAGGCAGGCTGACGGTGACAAACCTACTATATCAGCCAGCTCGACATTGGAAATTCGTGCATTATTCTGCAACTGAATGAGGATCGATCGATCTATGCGGTCCATTCTTTGGTCTACTCCATAGAACAACGGTTAAACAAATAGCCTTGAAAATCAAATAATATTTTAATATTACACCTTAAAGTCTCCATATATTGTGAAATTACCTGCTTTTTTTCGCTAAAAAAGCAGGTAATTTTTTCCAAGAACAATTAAAACACCACCGTGAACGGATGGGTCGTGTGACGCGCTCTGTTGTGATCAACATCACTCTGAATTCTAACGGAATTTAAATCGGCTCGTCAAACTAATCCCGATTGAAGGAGACAATAAAATGCTGATCGGCGTCCCAAAGGAGATCAAGGTTCGCGAGTCGCGCGTCGGCCTGGTGCCAAATTCGGTGATTGAACTGACCGGGCGTGGCCATGAGGTGCTTGTCGAGACCGGCGCCGGTGCCGGTATTGGTGCGTCGGATGACGTCTACCGCGCTGCCGGTGCCAGGATTGCTGACAGTGCAGCGGCGGTGTTCGAGGCCGTGGAGATGGTCGTCAAGGTCAAGGAGCCGCAGCCCGATGAATGGGTCAGGCTGTCGGCCAACCAGATCCTCTTCACCTACCTTCACCTTGCCGCCGACATCCCCCAGACGCGTGGCCTGATGGCCTCCGGATGCACCGC
>RFZL01000092.1 GCA_009920665.1 Alphaproteobacteria bacterium
TCAAGGCCGGTGGTCACATGGCAATGGCGCGTATCAACACCATATCCGGCCAGCGAACGGGTGACGAACCGGCCCACCCCGTCATCCGAGACAGCCGCCATCAGCATGACGGGACATTTCTGCTTGGCGATCGTCACCGCGATATTGCCGGAGGACCCGCCAACATCTGTGACAAGGCTCTCGGCATCCTCGATCCGCGTGCCATCCGGTACCGGATAGATATCCATGCCGGCGCGCCCGACGACAAGGGCGGCGCGGCCGGAAAGTCTATCAGAGATTCGCTGTGCGACCGTCATTCAGATTCCACGTTCAGGCGAGACTATAGCCGACATCATGAAGCGCCTGGTGAAGCTTGTTATAGCCCATCTTCGCATATTCCAGCGGGTTGGCCTTGGCCGGGTCCTGCTCGGCCTCGATGATGACCCAGCCTTCATAGCCGACATCGAACAACCGCTTCATGATGTCGTCATAATCGATCATGCCGTCGCCGGGAACGGTGAAGACGCCCTTGAGGACACAATCAAGGAACGACTCGGCATTCCGGTCGATGCCGGCCAGAACATCGGCCCGGATATCCTTGGTGTGGAAATGGTTGATCCGCGTGCCATGTTTGGTGATCACCGCCGCATTGTCACCACCGGCGAACACAAGGTGCCCCGTATCAAGCAACAGCCCCACAGCCTCGCCGGTTGCGTTCATCAGCGCGTCAAGCTCGGCCTCGGTCTCGACAGCGGTGCCCATATGGTGGTGAAAGGTCAGCGGCACACCCTCCGACGCGCAATGTTCGGCCAGCGCGGTCAGACGCCTGCCATAGGCGGCGACATCAAACTCATCCAGCTTCGGGCGGCTCGACAGCGGCTTTTCCTGCCGGTTCTGCACCGTGTTGAAGGTCTCGCCATAGACAATGACCGACGCGCCAACGGCCTTGAACAGGGCCAACTGGTCAGCGATGCGGTCAAGTTCCGCGTTCAGGTCATTGTTGATCAGCGTGCCGCTATACCAGCCCGACACCAGCGCCAGATCATGCGCCTTCAACACCGATGACAGCGCACCGGCTTCCCCGGGGAACTTGCCGCCGGTCTCGGTGCCGACGAAGCCGGCCTCGCGGGTTTCGGACAGGCACACCTCCAGCGGCGTGTCACCGCCAAGCTGCGGCAAATCATCATTCGACCAGGAAATCGGGGACATCCCGAGACGCAGTTTCATATTCAGGTCCTTTTCACAGAAAACGCAATGATCGCGATCAGGCCAGGCGGCCCTTGGCATTTCCATCGTCGGCGTTGGCGTCGGCGTTGGCGTCGGCGCCGGCGTGCTGGTCCCAGTCCTGTGCGGTCTGTGTCATGTCAGCATCCATTCATGCGCCGGATCGTTCTTGAATTTCCATACCCGCTTGGGCCCGGCCATGACATTGAGATAATAGCTCTCATAGCCATGCGGCGCGCCAACCGGGTGATAGCCGCGCGGCACCATCACCACCGTCCGGTCCTCGGCGGCCATGGTTTCGTCCAGTTCACGACTGTCATCATAGACCCGATGCAGGACATAGCCCTGCGGCGGGTTCACACGGTGATAATAGGTCTCCTCAAGATAGGATTCCTCGGGAAGATTGTCGGTGTCATGCTTGTGCGGCGGATAGGATGACCAGTTGCCGGCCGGCGTGATCACCTCCACCACCAGCAGGCTGTCGGCGGGTTCGGTCTCCGGCAGGATATTGCAGACATGCCGTGTATTGGTGCCGGTGCCACGTGTTTCCAGCGGCATGCTGTCAGCCCCTATCAGGCGCGGCGGCAGCTTGCCATCAATCCCCGGCGCGCGGCAGACAGCGAGTTCGGCATCGCTGCCAGCCTCGACCTGCCAGCCTGTCCGCATCGGGATATAAACGGCGTGAGGCGCGGCGCGGTCAAACACGCTGACCCGCCCGGTCAGCATGCCGGTATCAAGGTCACCAGTTCTGATCCGCGCGTTGCCGGTCAGCAGCACAAGGCAGATCTCGTCCGCCGTACCTTCGACATCGAGCGTCTGTCCGGCTTTCAGATCATGAAGCCCGAAGCCGACATAGGACCATCCTGCCGATGCCGGTGTGATATCGTGAACAACGCCACCATCAAGGTTTGGCCTGACAAGCAGTTTTGACATATTCCGTCTCCCTTCCCTGTGATCAGCGCAATTGGCGTTTCTTGTTTTCGCGCCAGCCTTCATAGGCGAACGTTACCTCAGGCCGCTCTGACACCTCGGGGACGCCGACCTCCCACCAGGTGCCGCCGGCGGCGGTCGACGGGCCGGGGTCGGTGTCGATGACAATCACATCGACGCCCTTGCGCACCACGGCCTCAGCGGTCAGCGCCTCAAGTTCGGTGATCGATCCCGCCTTTTGCGCCCGCGCCCCCATCGAGGCGGCATGCGCGACGAAATCGATATCGGGAAGCACCTCATGCGTGGAATCGGCAAGCAGATTGTTGAAAGCCGCGCCACCGGTTGCCGCCTGCAGCCTGTTGATGCAGCCAAAGCCGCGATTGTCGGTGATGATCAGCGTCATCGAACGTCCCATCATCACCGCTGTCGCCAGCTCGGCATTCAGCATCAGATACGACCCGTCGCCGGCGAACACGACATTCGGCCGGTCCGGCGCCGCCATGTCGACACCGATGCCGGCGGCGACCTCATAGCCCATACAGGAGAACCCATATTCCATGTGATAGCCGTCAACCTGGCCAACCTGCCAGAGCTTGTGAAGTTCACCCGGCATCGAGCCAGCCGCGCCAACAGCTATCGCCTCCGGCGGACAGGCCCGGTTGACCGCGCCGATCACCTCGCTGTCGGATGGCAGGCGGTTGCTGTCGGCCGGGGCGTCGCACACGGCGGCGACCTCGGTCATCCAGCCATCCCAGGCGGCGGAAATCTCGGCCCGGTAGGCATCATCCGTTCGGTAAGTTCCAAGCCCGGCGGCCAGCGCCGCAATGCCGGTGCGGGCATCCGCCATCAGCGGCATGGCGCCATGTTTGACAAGGTCATGCGCCTGCACATTGAGTGCGATCACCTGCCCTCTGATCAGCCCGTTCGAGCCGGTGGTGAAATCCTGCAGCCTGCTGCCAACCGACAGCACCACATCGGCCTTCTCGGCCAGCGCATTGGCCGCCGTCGCGCCGGTCACGCCGAGCGAGCCGACATACATACCGTCCGCCTCGACAAGGCTGGATTTACCAGCCTGCGTCGAGGCCACCGGAATGCCGGCCTTCCCGGCGAATTCCGCGAGCGCCTGCGAGGCACCGGAGTAGCGGACCCCGCCGCCAGCGATGATCAGCGGCCGTTTGGCGGCTTTCAGTGCCGCGATGGCGCGGGACAGCTCACCCTCATCCGGGCGGATACGGCGCACCGACCAGATACGCGGTTCAAAGAAGCTTTCCGGATAGTCCCATGCCTCGGCCTGAACATCCTGGCACAGGCCAAGCGTGACCGGCCCGCAATCGGCCGGGTCGGTCAGCACCGACATTGCCTTGGGAAATGCCTGAAGAAGCTGTTCCGGGCGCGTGATCCGATCAAAATAGCGCGAGACCGGGCGCAGGCAGTCATTGGCCGAGACAAGACCGTCGGCAAAGCTTTCCACCTGCTGCAGCACCGGGTCGGGCGCGCGGGTGGCGAACACATCGCCCGGCAGCAGCAACACCGGCAGCCGGTTCACATGCGCCAGCGCCGCCGCCGTCGCCAGATTGGTCGCCCCCGGGCCAATCGAGGTTGTCACCGCCATCATCCGTCGGCGCTGCATCTGCTTGGCGTAGGCGATGGCAATATGCGCCATGCCCTGTTCATTATGGCCACGAAAGGTTGGCAGCTCGTCCCGGATGCCATGCAGCGCCTCGCCAAGGCCGGCGACATTGCCATGCCCGAATATGGCCCAGACACCGGCAAAGGCCGGGGCGGCGCTGCCATCAAGCTGCTCGATGCTCTGCGCCGCCATCCAGCGGGTCAGCGCCTGTGACATAGTCAGTCGAACCGTTGCCATATCCCTCTCCTGTCGATCAGCCGGCCGCATCCCAGGCGGCGATCAGTCTTTTGTAAATGGTGCTCATCATGCTGGTGGCCGCGGCATCATCGATATCGCCGGCAAACCATTGCCGCGCCGCGCCGCTGAAAATCGTCCGGCCAATGGCAAACCCGCGGACAAGCTTCTCACCCCGCGCCATGGCAAGCACCCGCACAAGCTCATCATCCGGCATCTCCTTGCCAAGAACAATGATGCCCTGAATATGCGGATCATGCGCACGAACAATATCACCGGACCCCGTCCAGAATGCCGGGTCGGCGATCGGCTCCAGCTTCCACCAGTCGGGCATGATGCCAAGTTCGTAGATGCGTTTCATCAGCGTATGAATTTGCGCCGGGTCAGCCGGCTTGTCGGCGCGGCCATTTATGATTTCCAGCAGGAATTCATGGCCGGTCCGCCGACAGGCATCGGCAAGATCGACGAGAATTTTCTCATGATAGGCGATCAGATCGGCGGGATCATCGGTGCGAAGCGGCGCCAGCACCTTCACACAATGGTTCACCGGCCATTCGGCAAGCCGGCTGCCAAGGTC
>RFZL01000093.1 GCA_009920665.1 Alphaproteobacteria bacterium
TTCCGCTATATCTGCGACAACAACACCTATATCGCCCGCTATGACGACCTCTATGACGGTCATGACAACCAGATTGATGTCAGCAAGGTCGATGTCTCGACAAACGGCATCGAGCTGATCGACCGGGAATTCATCGCCGCCATCCGCGAGGGACGCGAGCCGAATTCCAGCCTCGCACAATGCCTGCCGGCGATGCAGGTGATGGATATCATCGAGCGTCAGTTCAGCGCCTGAACGCCATTTCAGACCTTTGTCCGGGAGACAGCACCATGATCATCGATTGCCACGGCCATTATACCACGACACCCCCCGGCGTTGCCGACTGGCGCGACGCGCAGAAGGCCGCCGTCGCCGCCGACCCGGACCATATCAGCGACAAGGGCGTGATGGCCGTCACCGATGATGAAATCCGCGAGAGCATCGAGACGAACCAGCTTCGCGTACAGCAGGAACGCGGCACCGATGTGACCGTGTTCTCGCCACGCGCCAGCTGGATGGGGCATCATGTCGGCAACGCCTCGACCTCGCAGGCCTGGACCGAGCATTGCAACGACCTGATCCGGCGGGTCTGCAACCTCTTCCCGCAGAATTTTGTCCCGGTGTGCCAGCTGCCGCAGAGCCCGCAGACCCCGATCGAGACAAGCATTGCCGAGCTGCGCCGCTGTGTCGAGCAGATGGGTTTCATCGGCTGCAATCTGAACCCCGATCCGTCGGGTGGCTACTGGAAGGATGTGCCACTTGGCGACAGATACTGGTACCCGCTCTACGAGGTGATGTGCGAGCTGGATGTGCCGGCGATGATCCATGTCAGCGGCGCCTGCCATCCGGCGATGCATACGACTAGCTCATACTATCTTGGTGCCGACACCACTGCCTTCGTGCATTTCATGATGTCGGATGTCTTCACCGATTTCCCGCGGATCAAATTCATCATTCCACATGGCGGCGGCGCGGTTCCCTATCACTGGGGCCGGTTCCGCGGCATGGCGCAGGATATGGGGCTTGGCGACCTGAATGAACGCGTTCTTGGCAATATCTTCTTTGACACCTGCGTCTATCACCAGGACGGCATCGACCTGCTTGTCGAGGTGATCCCGACCGAGAACATCCTGTTCGCTTCGGAGATGATCGGCGCGGTGCGCGGCATCGATCCGCGAAGCGGTCATTACTATGACGACACCAAACGCTATATCGACGGCAGCACGCGCCTCAGCGACGCGCAGCGGCAGATGATCTTCGAGGACAATGCAAGGCGGGTCTTCTCGCGCTTCAGCCTGTAGCCCGGTCATCATGATGGCTCTGCGGGCCGGCAAAGGCGACCCCGGCCCCGGCCGCCATGATCAGCACAACGCCGACAAGCTGCGCCGGATCAAGCCTTTCGCCAAGGAACAGCGCCGCCGTCGTGGCGGCGACCAGCACCTCGGACAGCATCAGGATGCCGACCAGTCCCGGTGACAGATACTGGCTGATCCGGAAGACCAGCATCAGCGCCGGCAGAAACACCAGCCCGCCAAAGACAAACGCCCAGGGCATTGCGGCGGCAACTGCCCCCGGCGGCGGCACGGGCGTGTCCATCAGCAGGATGATCAGCCCGGCCAGCACGACACCAACACAATATTGAACAAGCGATATGTTGCGGAAATCAGCCTCGGGATGGCGTCGCAGAACGACGGCCCCGGCGCCCCATAACAGCCCCGAGAAGAGCCCCAGAAGGTCCGCTGGCTCGAACGCCAGCTGCCAGGGATCAATCCGCATCACCAGACCGCATCCGATGACGGCCGCGCCAACGGCAAGCCAGCGTTGCCGGCCGGGCCTCTCGCCAAGGAAGAACCGGCCAAATATCGTCCCCCAGACCGGCGTCAGATAGAACAGAACCGTCGTCTTGCTGACCGAGGCCAGCAGCAGACCGAGTCCGAAACAGGTGAAGCCGGCATTGATCAGCCCCCCTGCCGCAAGATAGACCGGCCAATGATGCCGCGCCGCCAGCGTCGCGCGCCAGGCAAAGGGCATCAGAACCAGCGCCGGCATCAGCATGAAAATCCCCTGCACCCAGATTGGCGGAAGTCCCAGTGATTCGGCTTCATGCATGGGAAACCACATGATTCCCCAGACGCCCGATGACAGGAAGATGATCAGCGAGGCGGTGCGGTGGCTATGCTGGCGAAAGAAGAACTGCATCGAGGGGGCATATCCGGTCAGGTTGCGCCGCAGTGTGGCATGCGGCGGCAACAGGCTCCATGTCTTTGTTGCGCGGGCCGGCCAGTCTCGGCTAGTTTGGGCGCGGCTCACGTCGATCCGGTGCCATCGCCGGTTCTTCACAGCCCGTGTTTCACGCCATCTCAAAGGGACGTCGCCATGACCAATTATCTCTTCCAGCCACCCGCCCCCGCCGTCATTCCCGTTTTCGGCAGTGACAAGCTGTTCCCGGTGAACCGGATTTTCTGTGTTGGCAGGAACTACGAAGCGCACGCCGCCGAGATGGGCGCCGTCGTCGACCGCGAGGCGCCGTTCTATTTCACCAAGTCACCAACCACCATCGTGATGGCCGAGGGCGAGATCGCCTATGCGCCGCGCACCGACAACTATCATTACGAGATGGAACTTGTCTTTGCGCTGAAGAGCGGTGGCACCGATATCGCCGAGGCCGACGCGCTGTCGCACATCTTCGGCTGTGCCGCCGGAATCGACATGACGCGGCGCGACCTCCAGAACAAGGCCAAGGAAACCCGCCGCCCGTGGGATACCTCGAAGGATGTCGAGCAGTCGGCCGTTGTCACGCCACTGCGCCCGATGGAAGAGGTGCCGTCGGTCGGTGCCGGGCGAATTCATCTGGAACAGAATGGCGAGGTGAAGCAGGATGCCGACCTGTCGCAGATGGTCTGGTCGGTTCCCGAAATCATCGCCGATCTGTCGACCATGTACACGCTTTGCGAGGGCGACGTCGTGTTCATGGGCACGCCGGCGGGCGTCGGCGCGGTGCAGCGCGGCGATGTGCTGACTGGCGGTGTTGACGGGATCGCCGGTTTCGAACTGAAGATCGCCTGACCTCCCGACAGCCCGTTAGAGCGCTGACATTATTGCAGGTCTGAAAAAGCGCCGGCCAGCCGCTCCATCGCCTCGGCGAGGAGCGCGCGCCGACAGGCGATGTTGAAGCGCATGCACAATTCACCCTCGGGCCCGAAAGTGTGACCCGCACTGACAGCGAGGCCGGCGTCGGTCAGCCTTGTCGTGATCTCGCCGCGCGACATGCCGGTGCCGGCAAAATCAACCCAGGCGAGATAGGTCGCCTCCAGATCCATCACCGACAGGCCCGGAATGGCGGCGATGGACGCGTTGAAAAGCTGCCGGTTCGCGTCAAGATAGGGCATCAGTGCATCGAGCCATTCATCGCCACCCTCATAGGCGGCTTCGGCCATAATCATGCCAAAGCGATTGTTCGAGGTCGACATCGCGGCACGCACCTTTGCCACACGCTGGCGTAACGCGGGATTGGAGATCAGCATGCTGCCGGTCTCGATACCGGCGATGTTGAAGGTCTTGCTTGTCGCCACCAGCGTGATCAGCCTGTCAGTGACCTGCGGTGCCGCCCTCGCGGTGATATGATGCTGATGGCCGGGCATCACCAGATCATGATGCACCTCGTCGCTGACAAGAATGATGTCATGGCGCAGGCAGAGATCGGCCACGTCGCGCAGTTCATCGGCGGTCCAGACCCGGCCGCCCGGATTGTGCGGCGAGCACAGGAACAGCAGCCTTTCATCGCCGGTGAGCGCCCCTTCCAACGCGTTCAGATCCATATGAAACCGGTTGTCACGCACGGCCAGTGATGACTCCACCATCCGCCGGTCATTGGCCGCGATGATACGGCCAAAGGCGTGATAGACAGGCGAGAAGACGATCACCCCCTCACCAGGCGCAGAACAGGCCTGGATGATCATCGCCAGCGCATTCACAAGACCATGCGTCTGCAGCGCCCATTCGGGCTCTATCTCCCAGCCATGGCGACGCGTCATCCATCCCGCCATGGCGGCGCGGAAGCTGGAATCATCCCCGTAATAGCCATGGACGCCATGGTCGACCATGCGTTGCAGCGCTTCATGGATTGGCGAGGCAGTGCGAAAATCCATATCCGCGACCCATAGCGGGATGCCGGTATCCAGCGGCACGTCATAGCGCCCCATCCCGTCCCATTTCTGGGAATGAGTGCCCCGGCGGTCGATCACCTCGTCAAAATCAATCATCGATATGCTGTCCCTGGCCAAAGCCATTGAGTCTGCAGGCGCCTGATATTTCAGGAAAGTCCGGATATGCGCGTTAAATTGCAGTCACGATACGTTCACCGGCCTGCCTTTGCCAACCATATTTTCGATACCGGCAATCCAAGGCCCATCGCTCACAGGCAGGCGTCGAGACCATCCATGAGCTGCCTCACCTCGGCATCGGTCGTGTAATGCACGAAGCTGAGACGCAGCACCCCGGCCTCGGCATCGCAGCCCATCGCGCCGATGGTCCGCACCGCATAGAAATCACCGGCC
>RFZL01000094.1 GCA_009920665.1 Alphaproteobacteria bacterium
CGGCGATGAAATGCAGCACCGCCTTCTCGCGCTGGATGCGCCCGACGACGCCCAGGATTTGCGAGCGCAACATCGGGTCACGACAGGTTTCGGTCAGCTTTGGCCAGATGATCACATTCAGCGAATACAGCCCGTCCTCCAGCGTCAGAAACACCGTCCCGCCGGCGGTGCCGGGGCGCTGGCGCATCGTCACCAGCCCGGCAAGCCGCAACCGCTGGCCATCGCGCGCCTCATGCGCCACCGCGCAGGTCTGCCAGCCATCGGCGGCAAGCGGGCGCGCCAGCAGCCGCACCGGATGCGCCTTCAGCGACAGCCCCAGACTACGGTAATCGGCCGCCACCTCCTCGCCCGGCGCCGCGCGCGGCAGGGTGACAGGCGGCTCGGCGCCGGCAAGGTCATGATGCCGGCGGGTGGCATGCGCGAAAAGCGGCAATTCCTGCCATCGCTGGCCGGCCAGCGCGCGCACCTCCCACAAGGCCGTACGGCGGTCGAGGCCAAGACTGCCGAACGCATCGCCCTTCGCCAGCGCCACAAGCGCCCGCGCCGAGACATCCGCCCGCCGCATGATATCGGACAGCCCGTCATAGGCCGGCATGCGACTGGCGGCGATCCGCGCGCCCTCGCCCTCGGCAAGTCCCTTGACCAGCCGCAGCCCCAGCCGCAGGGCGTGACGGCCCTGCCGGTTCTGCGGGTCGGCTTCCAATGTGCTGTCCCAGTCGGAATGCCCGACATCGGCGGGCCGCACCTCGATACCGCTTCGCCGTGCCTCGGCGACAAGCTGCGAGGGGGAATAGAAGCCCATCGGCTGGGCGTTCAGCAGCGCGCAGATGAAAACATCGGGATAATGGTTCTTGATCCAGGCCGATACATAGACAAGCAACGCGAAACTGGCCGCGTGCGATTCCGGAAAGCCGTAGGTGCCGAACCCCTCGATCTGACGAAAACAGCGTTCGGCGAAGTCCGGGTCATAGCCGCGCTCGACCATGCCGCGGATCATCTTGTCATGGAACTTGCCGACATCGCCATGTTTCTTGAAGGTGGCCATGGCACGGCGAAGCTGGTCCGCCTCGCTGCCGGTAAAACCGGCACCGACAATGGCGATCTGCATCGCCTGTTCCTGGAACAGCGGCACGCCAAGCGTGCGCTCCAGAACATCGCGAAGCGCCTCCGACGGGTAGCTGACCTTCTCCAGCCCGGCGCGGCGGCGAAGATAGGGATGCACCATATCGCCCTGGATCGGCCCCGGCCGCACAATCGCCACCTGCACCACCAGATCATGAAAGCAGCGCGGTTGAAGGCGCGGCAGCATCGCCATCTGGGCGCGTGATTCCACCTGGAAGACACCAACCGAGCGCCCCTCGCACAGCATGTCATAGGTGGCCTCATCCTCGGGCGGCACCGAGGCCAGCGTCAGCGGCCGGTTGTAATGCCGGCGCAGCATGTCAAAGGCGCGGCGGATGCAGCTCAGCATACCAAGCGCGAGAACATCGACCTTCAGCAACCCCAGCGCATCGAGATCATCCTTGTCCCATTCGATGACCGTCCGCCCCTCCATCGCCGCCGGGCTGATCGGGCACAGATGATCGAGCCGCCCACGGGTGATGACGAACCCGCCAACATGCTGTGACAGATGGCGGGGAAAACGGCTGATCTCGCCAACCAGCCGGCGCACCAGTGCAATCCGCCGGTCGGCCGGGTCGATGCCGACAGCACGTAACGCCGCGTCATCCGGCCCACCCGCCTCGCGGCCCCAGGCCTGTCCGGACAAGGCCGCCTGGACATCGCTGCTGAGCCCGAACACCTTTGCCACCTCGCGCAAGGCGCTGCGCGTCCGGTAAGTGATCACCGCCGCCGTCAGGCCGGCGCGGGTGCGGCCATATTTGCCATAGATATACTGGATCACCTCCTCGCGGCGCTCATGCTCGAAATCCACATCGATGTCGGGCGGCTCGCCCCGCGCCTCGCTGATGAACCGCTCGAACAGCGGTTGCGAACGGGCCGGATCGACCGAGGTGATGCCAAGGCAATAGCAGACCGCCGAATTGGCCGCCGAACCGCGCCCCTGGCACAGGATCCCGCGGCCACGGGCGAAACGGACGATATCGAAGACGGTCAGGAAATAGGGCGCGAAGGCCAGTTTCGCGATCAGCGCAAGCTCGCGATTGAGATAGTCGCCAACCTTTGCCGGCACCCCGTCGGGATAGCGCTCGGCCGCACCGTTCCAGGTCTGGTATTCCAGCTCGGCCATCGCATCGCGGCCCCCGGGCGACACCTCGTCGGGATATTCATAGGACAAATCATCCATTGAAAAGGTGCAGAGATCGGCAAGTTCCGCCGCATGGGCAAGCGCCTGCGGCACATGGCGCCAGCGCCGCGCCATCTCGGCCGGGGTCAGGATATGGCGCTCGGCATTGCGCGACAGCAACGCGCCGGCCCGGTCAAGCTGCTGTGTCTCGCGGATACAGGTCAGCACATCGGCAAGCGGCCGGCGCGCCGGCAGGTGATAGAGCGCGTCACCGGCGGCGGCAAGCGGCAGCTCCAGCGCCGCCGCCATGTCGGCAAGCAGGGCCAGCCGCGCCTCGTCACCGCCATCACGATACAGCGCCGCGCCGGCAAAGACGCGCCCGGCCGCAATATCACGGATCCGCGCCAGATGCGTCGCATGACCGGCATCGGGATGAAGTGGCGGCATCACCAGCAGCGCGGTGCTGGCGGCAAGACGCGCCAGATCGGCAAGATGCAGTACCGGCGCCGCCTTGGTGCCGCGAAGATTGCCCTCGCTGAGAAGCACCGACAGTGATTCATAGCCGGCGCGGTCGGCCGGGTGGACAATCACCTCCGGCCCGTCGACAGGCCGCAGCCGCGCGCCCACCACCAGCCTGATACCGTGGTCGCGGGCGGCGACATGCGCCCGCACGATTCCGGCAAGCGAGTTCACATCGGCGATGCCGATGGCGCGCCATCCCAGCGCCGCCGCCGTTTCGACCATCTCATGCGGATGCGCCGCCCCGGCAAGGAAGCTGAAATTGCTGTAGCAGCCCAACACCGCCAGAGGGGGGGGCACCATCAGGCGAAGAAACCATGCAGGAACCAGTCCGGGTCCTCGCCGCGTTCGGGCAGGCCCTCGCGATAGACCCAGAACCCGGCACCGCAATCATCCTGAAGCCGGAAATAGTCGCGCGTGCGGGTGCCGGCGGCGGCATGCCACCATTGCGGGGCGATGCGTTCGGGGCCGCTGGCGCGCACGATCCTGTGGGTGCGTTTCTGCCAGACGAACTGCGCCGGCGGATGGTCGGGAAGCAACGCCACCACCGCCAGCCGGTGCGGATGCGCCAGCAGGCGGACCGGGCGCGGCGCCGCCGTCAGGCAATGTGGCGGCGCGTTCATCCGGTCGTCGAAACCGGCCTGTTCCATATCGGGATAGGCCATATATTGCGCCGCCTCGGGTTGCCAGCACTCACGCGGTTTCAGCCGCAGCACCGCGCCATGGCCAAGCCGCGCCACCAGCCTGTCGACCAGGCTGGCCCGGCTTTCGGCCACCGACACCCCGTCACCAAAGGTCGCCGATACCGGCGCCTGCGGGCTGCAGCCATGCGCCTCCATCCAGATCCGCTCAATCCCGAATTCCGGATTGATCGCCTCGCCGGCATCGCCAAGCAGACGCCGGAACCCGGCCGCATCACGGCTGGGGCGCGACAGATGAACATCATGCCCGCGCACCGCGCCATCGACCCGCTGCCAGCCAAGCTGCAGCCGCCGCGCGCCCACCCCGTGCTGCTGCAGGACCAGGCTCAGCTCGCCGATCAACTGGTCGATGGCGGCATCGATATCGGCCGGCGCGGCGATGGGCTCGGCGAAATTCAACACCGCCAGGCGCGGGCGTGGCGGCGCGATCGGGGTGAAGCTTTCATTCACATGGCCCAGCGCCGCATCGAGGCGCGTTGTCACGACGGTGCCGAAGCGGGCGGCAAGAGGGGCGCGCGGCAGCGGGATGATATCGCCGATCCGGCGCAGACCCGACGCCGCCATGGCGGTGCAGACCGTGCCGTCGAGCCGCAGCGCGGCCAGTGGCAGATCACCAAGAAGACCGGCCAGCTGGCGCGGTGCCGGCGAGTCCATATGCATGCAGGCATGACGCTGTGCCGCCATGCCATGGCGGGCCAGCGCCCAGGCGGCGGCGCAGGTCGGCGCCACAGCAATGCGCGCCGTCAGCCCGGCCCGCCGCAGCCGGCGCGCCATATCGGCCAGCAACGGACGGATCCCGCCCTGAAGATGCGCCGCGCCGGCGACATCAAGCCAGATGCCGTTGCCGTCATGCGCGATGGCGGCGCCGGTGCCAACGGGTGCGGCCGGGGCCGGCGCGGTCAGCGGGCAATAGCGCCGCGCCCATCTGGCAAGATGCAGCAGATCATCGGCATCGGCGGCGGCATCACTGTCACGC
>RFZL01000095.1 GCA_009920665.1 Alphaproteobacteria bacterium
AGACGCGGGGCAAGTCGCGTGGCCGGTCGCGCGGCCGCAAGACAGGCGATGCCGTTGCCGTTGAGAACAGCACCGATACGCCCGGGGCCACCGACGTCACCGATGCCAACGACGCCGAGGCCGGTCCGGCAGGTGACGCCGAGGCCGAGGCCAAACCGAAACGGCGCACTCGCAAGAAGGCCGCCAAGGCTGCCGCGACATCGAGCAATGACGCACAGGCTGAAGAAGCCGGCGCTGACACCGGCGATGAAGCCACATCCGGGGATGAAGCACCAGCAAAGAAGGCTCGCAAAAAAGCTGCGAAGTCGGCCGGCACGACCAAGAAGAAGGCTGCCAAGAAAGCCGCGAAGAAGGCAGCAAAGGCCAAGTCGGCAGACGATGCCCCGGTTGCTGAAACAGCGGCAGCCGAGACGCCGGCACCGGATGGCGGGGATGATGGCGAGGCCGCCACGTCACGCGCACCGATCAGCTCGGCGCCGCAGGATGTCATCGAGGTTGGCCAGAACGACCCGTCGACAAAGCGCAAAGGGTGGTGGAACCGCGGCTGACGCCCTCGACGGGCCTATTGCCCGGCCAGAAATTTTGGAAGCCAGTCGTTGAGTCTGCGGCTGGCTTCTTTCATGTCCGCTGTGCTGCCGGCAAAGGACAGTCGCAGATGCCGGTGTCCCTGTTCGCGGTCGAAATCAATTCCCGGGGTACAGGCAACATGCGCCTCGCGGAGCATCGCATCGGCCAGCGCCATCGAATCCGGCGTCCTCATGCCAAGATGGCTGATATCCGCATAGAGGTAGAAGGCCCCGTCCGACGGGGCGATATCACCCAGAAACGTCTCGGGAAGATCGCGGATCAGGATGTCGCGGTTCTCGCGGTATCTTTCGACATGCCGGTCAAGCACAGCATAGTCATCGAACGCGGCCAGGGCCCCGGCCTGCATTGGACGCGGCGGCCCGATATAGAGATTTTGCGCCAGCCGCTCGACCGTTTCCAGCAGCTCCGGTGGAACGATCGCCCAGCCGACACGCCAGCCTGTCATGCAATAATATTTCGAGAAGGAATTGACGATGATGGCACTGTCGCTGAAGGACAGCGCGGTGGCCGGACAGCCGGTGAAGGTCAGCCCATGGTATATTTCATCCATGATCAGACGCACACCGTTGCGATCACACCACTCACAGATGGATTTCACCTCGTCATCCGACATCACCACCCCGGTCGGGTTGGCCGGGCTGGCAAGCAGGATCCCGTCCGGGAGCGGCGCCCCGTTGGCTGCCAGCGCCTCGAGATCGGGAACCCAGCCTTGCTCGGCGCGGGCCGGCAGCAGGACCGGCTCGATGCCCAGCGCCAGCATCAGATTGCGATAGGCCGGATAGCCCGGCGTTGCCAGCGCGATCCGGTCACCACGATCAAAAGCGGCAAGGAAGGCCAGCGCGAAGGCAAGCGATGATCCGGGGGTGATGACGACCCGGTCAGGATCGGTCGTGACACCATAGAAATCAGCATAATGCGCGGCAATGCGCCGGCGCAGCGCTGTCTCGCCAAAAGCCAGCGAATAGCCATGTGTCGAGGTCTGCGCCAACGCATCTGCCAACGCCCTGTTGACCGCCTCGGGCGGCGGTGAGGATGGCTGGCCAAGCTCCAGATGGATCACATCCGCGCCTGTCGCCTCAAGCTGGCTCGAGGCATTCATCACCGCCATGGCGAGAAAGGCAGGAACCGCATTCGTCGAGGTCGTCTTCAACGGCATAACATGGAATCCATATTGATGAGGGCCATATTGATGAGGGCCATGATGGCGCTTGTTCACGGCAGCGTGATAACAGATAGGCCGCGAAAGTGCCACAAATGTGCGATAATTACTGCGCACGTCAAAGCTAGCGAACTGGAAATTCGATGATCAGCCTCTTCAGAACCGGCCGATTGCACATCATCGCCCTGGTGATATCGGGGCTTGTCTTCGTCGCCAGCATGTCGGCATCGGCAGGCATGATCCGCGACACCGAGATCGAGGCCGGGCTTCGCGACATGCTGGAACCGCTGGAGGTCGCGGCAGGCTACCCTGCCGGCAGCGTTGATGTACGTGTTATTCTCGATCCCAGCTATAACGCCTTTGTCGCCGGCAAGCAGCTTATCTATATCCATTCGGGGCTGATTGTTGAATCAACATCCTCGCTTGAGACCATCGGCGTGATGGCTCACGAGCTTGGCCATATCAAGGAAGGCCATGTTCAACGCATCAGTGATGATCTGCAGCAGGCCAGCGGCGCCGCCGCGCTGGCCACGGTGGCGGCGATCGCCGTTGCCGCCGGTGGCGGCGGCGACGCGGCGGCCGGCGTCCTGATCGGTGGCAATGACCACGCCACGCGCGGGTTTCTTGCCTCGCGCCGCCGCGCCGAGGCGGTGGCGGATGAAATCAGCCTGCAATTGCTCGAGAAGACCGGTCATTCCGCTGTCGGTCTGCGTGACCTGATGCAGCGCCTAGCGCGCCAGCGGAGCCTTCCCGAAAGCCGCCAGTCAGCCTATTACGCAACGCACCCGGGTGCCGCAGAACGCTTGCAGACCTTTCAGGATCACCTCAACCAGTCACCGCACAGCGACGCCGCGCCCCCGCCAACCACCACAGGGCTGTTTGCGCGTATCAGGGCAAAAATGGTCGCCTGGACCGAAACCCCGCAACGGGTGAAGACAACAGAGGCGGACAAAGCCCCGAACGAAATCCTTGGCGCCTATATGCACGCCATCGCCGATTATCGCCGCGGCGATCTGCGAACGGCATTGACCCGCATGGACGAACTTGTTTCCGCACACCCCGGCGATCCGTATTTCCATGAATTTCGCGGTGACATCCTGTTCGCGCTGGCGCGCCCCCTGGACGCTGCCACTGCCTATGAACGGGCGCTGACACTCCGGCCCGGCAGCGCGCTGATCCAGATCAATCTGGGGCGGGCGCTGATCGCCAGCGGCGGTGCGGCCAATCTGGAGCGCGCCATCATCGCCCTCGAGGCGGCGCATGACAGTGAGTCGACATGGGGCTTCCTGCATCGCCAATACGGCATCGCGCTTGGCAAATCCGGGCGCATCGCCGAAGCGGATCTGGCGCTTGCCAATGAAGCCATCCTGCTGAATGACGGCGCGCGTGCCGCACAGCTGGCGCGCCGGGTGATGGCCATTGACGGGCTCGACCCGGTGCTGCACCGCCGGGCCAGCGACATCGTGTTCCGCTATAGCAAGGACCAGCAATAGCAAAGCGCTGTTGCCGCTAGGCAAAGTCGCCGGCGGTTGGTATATCTTGCCGCCACATCGCAACGGGAGTCACAACACCATGTTCCGCCATCTTGCCAGCCGCCGTTATTTCAGATCGGCTGCCCGCCTCATGGCAGCGCTGTGCATCACCATTGTTGCCAGCCTGCCGGCCTCAGCGGACATCAAGGATGCCAACCGGGCAGCGCTTGACAAGATGATCGGCGACTATATCCGCGCCAATCCCGAAGTCGTTCGCGATGCCCTGCTCTCGCTTGCCGAGCGCGAGGCCGCCGAACGCCGCGAACAGGCGATGTTCATCCTGCGAAGCGATGACGGCGACCCGTTCCTCGGCAATCCGGATGCCAGCTTCGTGATCTATGAATTCAGCGATTACAATTGCGGCTATTGCAAACGGGTCTTCAAACCGCTGCAGGAACTGATCGCGGCAGATGGCGATATCAAGCTCGTGGTCAAGGAATTCCCGATCCTGAGTGAATCCTCGCTGCTGGCGGCGCAGGCCGGCATCGCGGCGCAGGCTCAGGGCGTCTTCGAGGATTTCCACATCGCCATGATGACCGGGCGCGGCGCCATTTCAATGGACAGCATTCTGGCGGCGGCGAAATCAGCCGGCGCCGATCTGGACCGGTTGCAGGCCGATATGAACAGCCCGGCGGTTGAGGCCATCATCGCGCGCACCCGCGCCGCCGCACAGCAGCTGGAAATCTCCGGCACGCCCGGCCTGGTGATCGGGCGTCAGGTCATCCCGGGAGCGATAGGCCTTGACCAGATGCGCGAGATCATCGCTACCGAACGCGCGGCAAACAGCTGACGCATGCGCCAACAAAGCATATTGTCACCAGCATCCAGCAGGCGGTCGGCGTTGCCGACTGGATTGTCATCAATGCCGCGGCCCTGACCCATACATCGGTGGCGCTTCGCGATGCGCTGGCACTTTTTCCGGGGCGCAAGATCGAGGTTCACCTTTCCAATATTCACAAGCGCGAATCCTTCCGGCATCATTCCATGATCTCGCCGGTGGTCGACGGTGTTGTTCTTGGTTTCGGTCCCATGTCCTATGTCATGGCGATCAGGGGTATTCTGGAAATGGCTAGGGAGGCCGAATAAATGGCAAAGGGCCCA
>RFZL01000096.1 GCA_009920665.1 Alphaproteobacteria bacterium
GGGCCGCAAAGCGCGCTGGCCTGTCACGAGGTCCGCCTGTCAGAGGCAAGCTGGGTTTCCCGCGACGGCGTGCCAACAGCCGGCACGGCGGTTCTGGCGCGGCTTCGCAACACGGCACCGGCCTTGCCGGCGACGATCGGCGATGTTGTGGGCGACCGGGTGTCGATCCGCCTTGATGAACCGCAATTCGGCATTTCGGCCGGACAGGCCGCGGTGCTGTATGATCCGGACCATCCGGACCGGGTGCTTGGTGGCGGCTGGATCGCCGAGGCCCCTTCGGCGGCGCTGGCCTGAGATCTGTCAATCGAACCTTATCACTGATATCGTCTTCCTCCGGACAGCCCATGTGGAGGAGATGGTCATGGCCGATCCACATTCACCGACAGAATTTTCACCAACGGAATTTTCACCGGCGGACTTTCCGCTGCTGATCAAAAGCCTGCTTCGCACGCCGCTGCAGATCGCGCGCGATGTGGAGATCGTCAGTGACGGGCTGGCGCGTTACAGCTATGGCGATCTGGAGGACCGTCTGAAACGCTTTGCGTCCGGCCTCGCGGCGCAGGGCGTGACGCAGGGTGATGTCGTCGCCGTGATGGATTGGGACACCCATCGCTATTTCGAGGCGTTTTTTGCGGTGCCGATGCTTGGCGCGGTCCTGCATACGATCAATATCCGGCTTGCACCGGCGCAGATCGCCTTCACCATCGACCATGCCGAGGATGATGTGATCCTCGTCCATACGGATTTTCTGCCATTGCTTGACGAGGTGATGAAGCTTGTTACCCGCGAGGTGCGTCTGATCCTGCTGCGCGATGACCCGCAGCAGACACCGGACACGACGTTCGATTTCATCACCAGCTATGATGCGATGATGGCGGTACCGGTCGACGGGTTCACCTTCCCGGATTTCGATGAAAATACCCGCGCCACCACCTTCTACACGACCGGCACGACAGGTGAGCCGAAGGCGGTTGCCTACACACATCGCCAGCTTGTCCTTCACACCATGGGTGTTCTGGCCGGGTTCGGGCCGGTCGAGACCGACAACCGGCTTCATCGCGGTGATGTCTATATGCCGCTGACGCCGATGTTCCATGTCCATGCCTGGGGGTTCCCCTATGCGGCAACGCTTCTCGGCATCAGGCAGATTTATCCCGGACGGTATGTGCCGGCAAATCTGTTGCGGCTGATTGCCGGCGAGGGCGTGACCTTCACCCATTGTGTGCCAACGATTCTGCAGATGATCCTTGCCGCGCCCGAGGCCGCAGGGGCCGATCTTGGCCGGCTGAAAATGGTCATTGGCGGGTCGGCACTGCCAAAGGGGCTGGCGGCGGCGGCGATGGGCCGGGGGATCAATATCTATGCCGGCTATGGGTTGTCGGAAACCTGTCCGGTGCTGACCTTCGCGCATCTCGATCCCGCGGACCCCGACAATCTCGATGCGCGGGTGATGACCGGCCGGCCATTGCCCCTTGTCGATCTGAAAATTGTTGATGAGGCGATGGGTGAGCAGCCACGTGACGGCGCGAGCGCCGGCGAGGTGGTGGTCCGCGCGCCCTGGCTGAACGCGGCCTATCTGAAGAGCCCCGAGGCGACTGAGGCGCTATGGCGGGGCGGTTACATGCATACTGGCGATGTTGGCCATATCGATACGAACGGCAGCCTGATGATCACCGACAGGATGAAGGATGTCATCAAGTCGGGCGGCGAGTGGGTGTCCTCGCTCGCGCTTGAGAGCATCGCCTCGGCGGTGCAAGGCGTGAAATCGACAAGAAGGCGATCCGGGCAGAACTGGGCTAGCTGATGGGACTGCCGTCGATGCGGTAGATCCGGATATGCGGATAGTCGTCATAATGCAGGCTGATGGACGGGTGTTCCATCACCCCCTGATAATACAGCCTGTTGAAGGTGCTTTCGTAAAGCTGGCGATGCAGCATGAAGACGGTGATGCTGTTGCCATCCTGCACAATCTGGATGGCGTGGTTTGCATCATGGTCAAAGCTGCGGCGTCGCAGGACCTGGCCATCCCGTGTGTGTGTCCAACCGACCAGTAGCGGATTGTCACCGATCAGCCCACGCTCCAGATCAATTCTCAAGCCGCCACAATTCAGATATCGGGGATAGCCGCCGAACCGGCAGTTGATGGAATTGTAATAGACCTCGGACCCGTCCGGGTTGCCGCGAAGCCGGATTGGCTCGCCGATTTCAATATCCCAGTTTCCGATCTTCGAGATCGACCCCATCCAGCCTGTCATTTGATTTGTGACGACAAGATAGAGATCAGGGGAGGGCGCGGCGTTGGCCTCGCGGAATGCTGTTTCTAAGTTTTCCAGGCTGTCGCTTGCTGCAATGCCTTTGTGACCCTCCGTGCTGAGAAATTTCAATGTGCCGACGCCTTGTGACCCGTCAGGTTCCAGAAAAGAACGCGCCACGAAATGCGTCGTTGGCGTGGTCTGTGACCCGCCATCATGCAAGGTGGGAAGTTCATTCAGGAACATGGATGCATAGCCATAATCCCACCATGTCGCGACGACGGCATTTTGTGGATCGACGCTGGTCTTTAGTGAAGCCAGTCCTTCAAGAACGGGCTTTGGAAAGCTCGGATTTGGTACATAGTCGGTTGGCGAATTCACCCACGCCAAAGCCATCGCAAGGCTGGCGCCGATAGTGGCGGCAAAGCTGTCCCGCCGGATCGTCCAGCCGGTTTGGGACAGGGTTGTGGCGATCGAGCGTGCAAGGGTGGTCAACAGGAATGCCGTCCCGAACCATAACATTGGTGCTGAATAGAAGATCGCCCGATTGCCAATGACAAAATTGAACAATCCGAAGGCGACAAGCGGGCCATAGGCAATGGCGATCACAGGATGGCGAATTGCAAACATTGCCAGTCCGGCCAAACACACAAGCCCCATCTCAATGGAACCGGTTGCGTTTATGAAGATTTGCGGTAGAGGGACGCGTTGTATTTCGGTAATTGTCTGAAATGTATTGGGAAAAATGAAGTTTCCCACTGGCATGACATCTTTCAGATAAGTCGAATCAAAGGGATTGAAGATACTGATATCAGCAATGATCAGGAATAGAACTGAACCGGTGACTGTCGTGACAAGATTGCGTTGCAGGCACAAAAGCAACCAGGCGAGCGCGATGGCGGCCATGCCAACCAGTTCCGGTTTGCCATACCACCACATGAACAGATTTGCCGTTATGCCCGCGACACCGCACCAGATCAGACATCTGAAGCGTGAGCTGGCCCTGCCGGCAAAGACAACCAGTCCGAACATCAGATACATAAAGCCCAGATTCAACTGGTCCGTGTCGATCCTGCCTATTGAGGATCGAGTGAGATAGGCCATCGACAGCCCGCCACCCAAAGCGGCTGCACAACCTTCGAGCCAGTAGCCAGCCGCGCCGAAACACACGACTATCATCAAGGCTGTCAGTGCGGCGGTTACCAGGATCGCTTTGTTGGCGTAGGCAAGTAGTTTGGCGGGGTCGGCACTGTCGGTAACATATGCAAGCGCAACAGAGAGCAGTGGCCTTGACCGGAGTGAGGTATCGGCCGGCAAATTTGTGAGTTTGTCGGTCAGATTCGGAAAGGACCGAATGCTGTCATGTTCATTGATGGTCTCGCCGTTCTTGATGGAACCGGCATGCCGCAGGAAATAAGGGGCATCGGTTGTTGAGAACAGCAGGGCTTGCTCTGTGCCATAAAAGGTTTGCCACGCCTGATATTGCGCATGTCGAACCTGCATGTTCAACACGGTGGCCAGCGTCGCAAGGATCATAAAGGCCAACAGCAACCATCTTGTCATGACCGGTGTATAGGGCCAGCGGGCCACAACAGCCTGTTGATGCCATTTCCCGAGCTGCTCGGCCGTGCCACTAACCCATCTGGACATACAAATTCGTCCAATCACGCCAATCCGGTCTTCAAAGATGAATATCACCAAATATCCCGTCTTTACATGACAAAGTGGCGTTGGATTGAAGGTCCGGACTTTACTAAGAATGAAAGGCTGTTATGACAGACGCCGAACGAGTCACCTTAGCCATGATTGTGTCTGGGAAGACCATGCAGCAACAGACAGTGTTTGGTGATATCAAAGAGATGGTACGAGCGTTTCAGATAAAGCTGTGGCGACCATGACCGACAGCCTGACAGCATATTTCTCCAGACTGCTCAATGATGCCAGAGCC
>RFZL01000097.1 GCA_009920665.1 Alphaproteobacteria bacterium
ATGGTCAGCGGGTCCTCGATATCGGTGCCACCCCAGCCAAGGCCGGGTTCGGCCACCTGGAAATAGCGCCCCGGGGTCGAACGGCGTCCCTTGATCCTGATGCCGGTCTCCTGCCAGTCAATGACCTTGCCGGCCTGATGTTCTGATACCACCCCGGTGATATGGTCATCGACGACAACCACCTCATCGACCAGCCCCTTCCATTGCGAGGCGAACATGCCGATGGTCGCCGACCCGCAGCCAACCCGCATCCGGCTCTCGACAATACCATCGACAATCGGCGGCTTGCCGGCCTCGACCGTGACCGTCGCCCCGTCATCGATCGTCAATTCGACCGCCTGCTTGTTGCACAGCTGCATGAGCGTGTCGCAGGTGACCCGGCCTTCCTTCTTCGACCCGCCGGTCAAATGGTCGACGCCGCCAAGCGACAGCATCTGCGAGCCATATTCCGAGGTGATGACAAGCCCGACTGCCTCGCCATCGCAGCGCACCACGGCACCTTCCTTGCCAAGATGCCGGTCGGTGTCGATCTTCACCTTCACCCCGCAATAGGAGAAGATGGCCTCGGTCACCACCGTCACGAAATCGACTCCCTCGATGTCACGGCTGACAACAAAAGGGGCCGGCTTGTAATCGGGATAGGTCGTGCCGGCACCGATGGCGGTCACGAACAGGTCCGTCTCGGACCCCAGCCCACCATCCCATCCAGCGCCAAGAAACGGTCTCACCGTGTCGCCGGCCGCCAGCCGCCGGTCGAAAATCGTCAGCGGGTCAAGACGGACGATCTGCCCGTCATGATTGGCGTAGCGGTCACAGGCACCGCTGTTGCCATCGGCGATATAGCACATCACCGGGCAGGCATCGCAGCGGATCTTCTCGACGACCTCCTTGGCCATGCTCACTCTCCCCTAATGGCCCTGATCAGCCGCGTGGATGGCCGCCAGAACGCGATGTGGCAGTGCCGGCAGCCGGTCGATCCAGACACCTGTCGCATCGTGAATGGCGTTCAGGATCGCCGGTGCCGTCGGGATCAGCACATGCTCGCCAAGCCCCTTTGCCCCCATCGGGCCGACCGGATCGGGCTTTTCGATGAAAATCGTCTCGATCTCCGGCATGTCGCCGCATGAGGGGATCAGATAGTCATGCAAATTCTCGGTGCGGCCGGGGATATATTCCTCCATCAGCGCCATGCCAAGCCCTTGCGCGATGCCGCCCTCGATCTGGCCGGTGGCCAGCAGCGGGTTGATCACCCGTCCCAGATCATGCGCCGCGGTGATATGAATGACCCTGACCGTGCCAAGCTTCAGATCGACCTCCAGTTCAACCACCTGCGCCCCATAGCCATAGACGGCGTAGGGTTCGCCCTGGCCGTCAGCATCAAGCGGCACCGTTGGCGGGTCGTAGGTTTCCTCGGCGCGCATGACATAGCCGAATTCATCGACCGGCATGGGTCGTAGGTTTCCTCGGCGCGCATGACATAGCCGAATTCATCGACCGGCATGGCTGACAGATCGATCTGCTGTCGGTCCGCCGCGCCATCGATGACGATGCAGGCGCCCTCGAGCCGGATTTCGGAATCATCCTCCATATTGGAGAGGCGCAGAATGTCGGCGCGAAGGCGTCGTCCGGACAATTCAGCCGCCTTGCCGGTGATGAATGTCTGCCGCGAGGCCGATGTCTTGCCGCAATCAGGCGTGACCGCGGTATCCGGGCCGACAAGCTCGAAATCGGCGAGCGGCATGCCAAGCGCATCGGCACAGATCTGCGTGATCACCGTGTTCGACCCCTGGCCGATATCGGTCGCCCCCTGATGCAGCCGCAACCGGCCATCGGCGGTGATGCCGAGGCGAATGGTCGACGGGTTCGGCAACGCCGTGTTGCCACACCCATACCAGCAGGACGCGACACCGACACCGCGACGCACTGTCCCGCCACCGGTATTGACCGTCGCGGCGCGCGTCTGCGCCGCCTCCCAGGCCGGTGCCAGAGCATCCAGACATTCGGCAATCCCGACACCATGTACCTGCTGGCCGCAGACCGTGCGGTCACCATCGACAAGCGCGTTCCGGCGCCGGAAGGCCAGCCGGTCGATATCAAGCTCACCCGCCAGCCTGTCCATCAGCATTTCCTGCAGGATCGTTGCCTGCGGCACACCGAAGCCGCGAAAGGCACCCGACACCGGCCCGTTGGTATGGATGGCATGCGCTTCGGCAAAATAATGCGGAACATTGTACGGGCCGGAGGCATGGATCGGCACCCGCGTCGCCACCGTCGGTCCCCAGCTGGCATAGGCGCCGGTGTTGAACTCACCCTCGAACACCATGCCGGCAAGCCGGCCATCCCTTGTTGCGGCAAGCTGTCCGCGCATCGACGCCGGGTGGCGTTTGGTTGTCGAGATCATCGATTCCTGTCGCGAATAGACCATCCGGCAGGGGCGGCCCGTCTTCAGCACCGCAAGCCCCAGAAGCGGTTGCAGCGACACATCCAGCTTGGTGCCGAACCCGCCGCCCGCGGTGGCCGGAATGATCCGCACCCGGTCGAGCGGCAATCCCAGGATCTTGGCCGTGTCCTCCTGGTCCATCACCGGAGCCTGCGTGCAGGCCGAGATGACCAGAACATCACCTTCCATCCAGGCACAGCCGGCCTCGGGCTCGATCGGCGCATGCTCGACATAGGCCGTCTCGATGGCGGCGCTGACCCGCACATCGCCACTCGACAGCCCGGCCGCGCCGTCGCCGCTTTTCACCTTGCCCGTGATCAGCAGATTGTCGGGTCGCGTCTCATGAAGCTGCGCCACACCCGGCCGGCGCGCCGCCTCGACCGTCAGCGCCGGATCGCGTTCCTGCCAGGCAACCGGGAAATCCGACAGATCGGCGGCGGCAAGCTCCTCGGCCGTGCCGATCACCAGCGCCACCGCCTCGCCGCGGAACCGCGCCGTTGCCTCGGCGAGCGCCGGCTGGTCGGCGAAGGGCGGGATCACGCCGAAGGCATTGACGCCCCGGATGTCCGCCGCCGTCACGATGGCGGTGATGAAAGGCCGGCCCCGCTGCCACCCGGCAAGATCGCCAAAGCTGAAATCGGCCAGAAAATGCGGTGAGCGGACGGCCCGTACCAGAAGCGCGTCCTGCGGCCAGGAATCGGCGCCGAATGTCTCGGTGGCGTTGACCTTGGCGTGGCCGTCAAGACGCTGCACCGCGGCACCGACCGCAGCGCCGGCATCGGGCGATAGGACCTCACGCGCCGCACCGCCCACATCCATGATCGCGTCGATAATCTTGGCGTAGCCGGTACAGCGGCACAGCACGCCGCCGATGGCGTCCTCGACCTGACCGCGATCCGGTGACGGGGTGCCGCGAAGCAGCGCCGTCGCCGCCATCATCATGCCGGGGGTGCAGATCCCGCACTGCGCGGCGCCATGCCGCAAAAAGGCTTGCTGAAGGTTCGACAGCACACTGTCCGGGCCGGCAAGCGACTCCGCGGTTTCAACATGCCGCCCCCCGACTTGACCGGCGGGCACCAGGCAGGCGCAGACCGGGCGGCCATCAAGGAGTACGGTGCAGGCGCCGCAATCGCCGGCATTGCACCCGACCTTTGTCCCACGAAGGCCAAGCTGTTCACGAAGCAGATCGCTGAGCCGCGTTGACGGCGCGCAGCGAAGCCGCGCCGCCTCGCCATTCACCATGAAATCAAGCTGTGTGCCGGAGTCCGAAACGCCGTCCATCACGCCGCCTCCCTGCAAAGTGACCGGATGCTCCGCCAGGCAAGTTCGGCCGCCGCCTGCCGCCGATAGCCGGCCGAGGCCCG
>RFZL01000098.1 GCA_009920665.1 Alphaproteobacteria bacterium
GCAGCCGTGCCGACTGCACCCAGACCGCCGACAGAAGTTTGAAATCCTCGCCGATCCTGCCGTCGAATCGCAATCCTTTCTCGGGCGCGTCCAAGTCTGCAAAGCGGACAGCATCCCCTGTCTTCATGAAGCCTTCTTCATCGAAGGTGTCGGCATTCTTTTCCGGTTCCTCGAAATACCCGTCCATGACATTCGGCCCGCGAACCCGAAGCTCGTAGCGGTTGTCGTCAACAGGCAACAGCCTAGCCTCTAGCTTGGGGCCGGGAATGCCGATCATGCCGGACTCCGCGCCGCCTTCATAATGTATCAGGGCCATTGGCGCGGTTTCGGTCATGCCCCAACTGGATGTCAGCATCGGCACGCGCCCAATCTCCTTCATGGCCAGATCTTCAATACCTTCCCATACATCGCGAGGAAGTGACGCGCCTGCATAGAATATGAAATCAAGATCGGCAAAGAAGTTGTGACGAAGCTCGGCATCCTCGCGCATCGCCTCGACCAGCATGGCATAGCCAACAGGCACATTTGCCGACATGGTGGGCTTTACCATGCGCAAATTCTCAAGCGTGGTGTCGAACAGCCCTCTCACCGGCTTGCCGGTGTCAAGATACAATGCTCCACCAAAGGCGAGCGCCATGTTGAAGTTGGAGTTTCCGGCAAAGACATGGTTCCAGGGCAGCCATGACAGGATGACGGGTGGCCTTGCCTTCAGAAAGGGCAAGCAGCCGCTGTACTGGTTCTGGTTTACGCACATCATATGGTGCGTTTGCGGCACCCCCTTTGGCGTCGAGGTCGAGCCTGAGGTGAACAGTATTTTGGCAAGGGTGTCAGGCGTAACAGCGTCGCGCGCGGCGCCGATATCCGCCGTTCCCGCCAGCAGACTGGTCCAGTCAACCATGCCGTCAACTGTGCCGGTGCAGCCAACTTTCACGGCGTTATCGAATTGCGGCAGGCCGAGGCCGCGTGAAAATTTATCGGCGTCATCGGCAAACACCATTGCCGGCCGGATCTTGTCAGCTATATGGACCAATCGCGGGAGAGCGTCTGGTATCAGAGAATATTGTTCGGCAACCGGCACCGTGACGACGCCGATATATTGCGCGGCGAGTTTAAGGATGCCATGCGTGATGCTTGGGCCCGACAGGATAATGATCTTGTCACCGGGCTTTATGCCGTGGTCGAGAAGGCCGGCGGCAACAGACTTGACCTTCGCAAACGCTTCGCCATAACTGAGCCGCTCCCAACCCGGCCCGGACCGCTCAGCCAGAAATACAGCGTCAGGTGTTTCGTCCGCCCAGCGCTGAAGCCATTCCCCCGTGTTGCGGGCCACCGGGTCCAACTCAAGCCCCGATGACAGCACCATTTCACCATCTGGCCGGTGGTCAATGAGAAGCTTGTGCTTCAGATAATCCTGCGTTGCGAACATTGACGCCCCTGATGACTGGCAAGCTGGCGGTCATATTGGAAGCCAGCCAAATCTTCTGGACAGAGTCGGGCTTTGTCCATATTGTTATACAATATAACAATATGCGTTGCAGGTGGCATGTCAATCGTGAAGAGCATGTCGGGTGTGAACCGGAAGCGATGAACATTTCAGACGAACAAATCTGGATAACCGGCGGTGGTAGCGGGCTTGGCCTTGCCTGTGCACGTCGGTTTGCTGCGGATGGTGCCAAGATCACCATTTTCGATCTGGATGATGAAGCCGCGACGGAGCGGGCGTCCGAAATAGGGGCGTCCGTGGTCAAGGTGGATGTCGGAGACGAAGCCTCGGTCGCATCCGCGGTTGAATCGACGGTGGCATACAGTGGCGCGCCTCGGGTGCTGGTAAACTGCGCAGGGATCGGTCTGGCCGCGCGGATTGTCGGGCGCGAAGGCAGACTGTCGACGGATGTGTTTTCAAAGACGATTCAGGTCAACCTCATCGGCACCTATTTGATGATGAGCCACGCTGCCCGAGCGATGCTTGAGCTGGAAACGCTTGAAGACACAGGTGAACGCGGTGTCATCATCAATACCGCGTCAGTGGCATGGCAGGATGGACAGCTTGGCCAGGCCGCTTATGCGGCGTCGAAAGGCGGGGTGGCATCCATGTGTCTGCCGGCGGCGCGTGAATTCGGACAATTTGGTGTGCGTGTCATGACCATCGCGCCGGGGCTGTTTGAAACGCCTTTCCCGTCACGGCTTGGAATGGCAGAGGAATATGCATTGCTGGCGTCTCAGATTGTCGAGAATTCATACCTTAACGGCACCGTGATCCGCCTTGATGGCGCGGTGCGCCTCCCGCGCAAATGACGGTTCGACCAGGAGTGAGACGATGTCCAACGTGCTGAACATCAGCGTCAATGACAGGATTGCTGTTGTCACGATGACCCGTCCGGGCAAGCGCAATGCCATGAATGAAACGCTGTTTTCGGCGCTGGAGACATTCTTCCAGTCACCACCGGATGGTGTGCGGGTCGTTATTCTGACCGGCACCGAAGGGCATTTTTGCGCCGGGCTCGATCTTGCTGAGCATGAAACCCGAACCGCTGAAGAGAACCTTCATCACTCACGTCGCTGGCATCGGCTGATGGACCAGATCCAGTTCGGTGGTCTGATTGTCGTGTCGGCCATGTTTGGCGCGGTGATCGGCGGCGGGCTGGAGCTTGCCAGCGCCACCCATGTCAGGATTGCGGAACCATCAACCATATTCCAGCTCCCCGAGGGACGCCGGGGTATTTTCGTTGGCGGCGGCGCCACACAGCGCGTCGAGCGGATCATTGGCGCCGACCGGATGACCGAAATGATGCTGACCGGCCGCAAATATGGACATGAGGACGGGCTGTCTCTTGGCTTGGCGCATTATACATGCGCCGAGGGTGAGGCGCTTGCCCTGGCGGAGGAGCTGGCTGGCAAAGTCGCAGTCAACGCGCCGATGTCGAACTATATGATCGTCAACTCCATCCACCATGCCGCAAACATGGCATCCGAAGACGCGCTCTATGCGGAATCGCTGGCGGCGGCTCTGTCGCAGACCACTGAAGATGCCGCTGAAGGGCTGCGTGCCTTTCTGGAAAAGCGCCGTCCGGTGTTCAGGTAGGATAATGGGCAAGCCAGCGCAAATATCTGCTGAAACGAACTGGGATGCCGGCACTGCGGTGAGAGACACCGCGCTGTCGCGGCTTGTCGGTTACAATCTGAAGCGCAGTTTTAACAATATCTATGTTGATCTTGCCGAGGCGTTACGGCCGTTCGGCTTGCGGATGATTACCTTCACCATTCTGACGATGCTGCGCGAAAACCCGGGAATCCGGCTATCCAACCTGGCGGCGGCGATTGATATGGAAAAACCGAATATGGTGTCTGTCATCGACGAGTTGTCGGCGCGTGGTCTGGTCACGCGAAGTGCCGATCCGCTGGACAAGCGGGCACGCCAGCTTCATTTGACGGCCGATGGACTCAAACTGCAGCATCAGGCATATGCTGCAGCCTGCGTGCATGAGGAGGGATGCCTGCAGCATCTTGATGAAGCCGAGCGCGCCCAGCTTATCGCCCTGCTTTCGAAGATCAGGCATGGCGCGGATAAAGACAGCAGATAAAGAAAATGAGCTTGTGACCGGCTTGAACCGCTGGACAGTCTGGTGAGAGGAACACATCGAAAATGATCGATCTGGAAAACATCCGCGCCATCGATATTCATACCCATGCCGA
>RFZL01000099.1 GCA_009920665.1 Alphaproteobacteria bacterium
CGCCATTGGCGGCATGGGGGACAAGGTGATCCATATAAGCAGCGGGCGCATTACCGAGCGCCTGGCGCAGACTTCGCGTATCGATATCGACACCATTGCGTGGTAATCGTGCTCGCCATTCACCGCAAGGTCGTCAGGGAATTGTGGCAGTTGCGCATGCAGGTGATCTCAATTGCGCTGGTGGTGGCAAACGGCATCATGTCAGTGATGACCATGCGCGATACCTATAAGTCAATCACCTGATCCCAGGAAAACTCCTTCCGGGTCACCGATTCCGCCGAGGCCCGCTTGCTCAACGCCCAGGCCACCCTGACTGCCGCGCACGCCGATGTGGCCAGTGCCCAGTCACCCCTGCTCGGCATCGATGTGGGCAACGAGGAAGGGGTGTTGAACATCACCGCTCCGGTGAGCGGCACCATTTACCGGGTCAACGAGGAAAACGAGCGCGTGGTCCAGGCCGGCGATGCGCGGCAAGCGCTGGGTGCCGGCCGCGCCGGGGAAGATACCCAGCTTCACCTCCGGCGTACCCATGCGCGCCGACGGCACCGCCACACGAAAATGGCAGGCAAGCGCCAGCTCCAGCCCCCCGCCCAGCGCCGTGCCGTGGATAGCGGCGACGATGGGTTTCTCGATGGCGTCGAGGTGATCGACTACGGAGAGCAGATGTGGTTCGCGCGTCGGCATCTCGAATTCGCGGATATCCGCGCCCGCCGGGAAGGTCCGGCCCGCACCGATCAATATAATCGCCTCAACGGCCCTGTCGGCAACGGCCTGATCGACCCGGGCGATGATCCCCTCACGAACTGCGAGGCCTAGCGCGTTAACTGGCGGATTGTCGATGGTCAGCACGGCGACGCGCCCGACCACCTTATAGCCCACAACTTCGCTCATACCGCCCCCTCTGACTCGCATACCGGTCTGTGCTTAACTCTGCGCCTAGCGCGCGGGGCGGCATGATGCGCAGGCCCGTCGCGTGGGTCAAACATGTGTATCCGGAGCAAGAAACTTGGCGAAATACCCGCATCCTGACGCCTTCCTCGACATCGTCGGACAGGAGCTCGGCGTGTCCGACTGGTTCGAGATAGACCAGGCCCGCATCGACGCCTTTGCCAAGGTGACCGACGACAACCAGTGGATCCATGTCGATACCGAACGGGCCGCACGCGAAATGCCGGACGGCAAGACCATCGCTCACGGGTTTCTCGTCCTATCGCTGCTGCCGGGCCTGAGTCGAGAGTTCTTCGACATCGACAACCTAGCACGCACTATCAACTATGGGCTCAACAAGGTCCGCTTCACCTCGATGGTGCCGGTCGGCTCGCGGGTGCGCCTGCGCCAGACGCTGAAGTCGCGACCGCCCGGCGGCGATCACCGAATCCGTCCGTCTGATGTATCCGGTGTCCGAGGGCTAGGGGGACATCATGAGTAGCACCGCCGACCGCACCTTCTCTCGCACCGACCAGGTGGTCGATGTGCTGGAGCAGCACCGCTTCGACGCCACGCCGCTGGTAGCGTGGATGACAGCCAACATCGACGGCTTCGCCACGCCGCTGGAGGTTAGACAGTTCCAGGGCGGGATGTCGAACCCGACCTTCCTGATGACTGACGCTAACGGGCGGCGCTACGTGCTGCGCAAGAAGCCACCGGGTGAGTTGCTGCCCTCAGCTCATGCCGTAGACCGGGAACACAAGATCACCTCGGCACTGGCCGACACGTCGGTGCCCGTCGTGCGCACGCTGGCGCTGTGCGAGGACACGTCCATCATCGGGACCGAGTTCTTCCTGATGGACCACGCCAATGGCCGCGTGTTCCACGACCCGTCCCTGCCGGACCTAGAGGCGAGAGACCGTGCGGCGGTATACCAGTCGATGATCGAGACACTGGCCGCGCTCCACCAGGTGGATTTCCGGGCCGTCGGGCTGGAGGATTACGGGCGCGTCGGTGGCTATATGGGGCGCCAGGTCGCGCGCTGGTCGAAGCAGTACGAGGCCAGCAAGACCGACGAGCTTCCCGCGATGGACAAGCTAATGGTCTGGCTACCGGAAAATATGCCCGACGACAGCGAGACAACCATTGTCCATGGCGACTTCCGGCTGGAAAACCTGATCGTTGCACCGGAGTCCAACGAGGTGGTCGCCGCGCTGGATTGGGAACTGTCGACGCTGGGCCATCCGCTGTCAGACCTCGCCTACAACTGCCTGCCCTATTACTGGCCCGAGGAATCCTTTGGCGACATGCGCGGGCTCGACCCCTCGACCCCGGGCATCCCGTCGGAGGAAGACTACGTCGCCACCTATTGCAGGCTTACCGGCCGCGGCGAGATCGAGAACTGGACCTTCTATCTGGTCCTTTCGTTGTTCCGGCTCGCCGCCATCATTCAGGGGGTCTACTATCGGGGCCTTCAGGGAAATGCCTCGTCCCCCGAAGCCCTGCTGCGGCGCGACCTCGCCCGCCAGCTTGCCGTTCGCGCATGGGGGCTCGCCGAGGAGCGAGGCTGAACCCGAACCTGTAAACGGCAACATAAGCCGTGGCTCTTGATTGGGGAACTCAAGAACAATGTCGGACGAATTCGACTTTATCGTGATTGGCGCCGGCTCGGCTGGTTGCGTCCTTGCCAACCGCTTGTCCGCTGGCTCCGATACCGTCTGCGTTCTGGAGGCCGGGGGACCGGACCGGCACCCCTTCATCCATATCCCGGCCGGCTTCATGAAGACGCTGACCCTGCCGGCAGTGAACTGGCTCTATGAGACGGTGCCGAGCGAGGGCACAGCGGGCCGCTCGATCCCGACGCCGCGCGGCAAGACGCTGGGTGGTTCCGGGTCGATCAACGGCCATGCCTACAATCGTGGCCAGAGCATGGATTTCGACAGCTGGTCCCAGATGGGCAACCGTGGCTGGGGCTATGCCGACATCCTGCCCTACTTTAAACGCAGCGAGCGGCGGATCGGCGGTAGCGACGACGGCACCTATCACGGCACCCACGGCGAGTTGACGGTCACCGATATCGACGCCACCCACCCGCTCTGCGATGCCTTCATCGAGGGCTGCGTGAACATGGGTATCCCGCGTAACCCTGACTACAACGGCGCGCAGCATGAGGGTGTCGGTTACTTCCAGCGCACAATTAAAAATGGCCGCCGCGTGAGCCCGGCGACGGCATTCCTGCATCCGGTCATGAACCGCCCGAATCTCGACGTGCGCACCCGCGCCCAGGTCGAGAAGATCCTAATAGTAGAGTTGCATGTGAAACCATGATCAAAAATAACATGGTCTATATTGCTGGAGAAATAACTTCTTTAGGTAGTCCTGATCTTGAGCCAATTGTTAGAAAAACAATTAACGATATTGGATACAATAATGATGAGTATGGGTTCAATGGCGATACATGTGAATTTACTAATCTCGTATTCGAGCAATCACCAGACATTTCTCAAGGTGTTACTGAAGGTGAAGGAGAAAACTTAGAACAAGGTGCTGGTGACCAAGGGTTAATGTTTGGTTACGCATGTAAAGAGACTGATTCCCTTATGCCTCTTCCAATAGATTTATCTCATAAACTAGTTAAGAGACAGGCTGATGTAATGAAAAGTGGAGAAATTTCATGGCTTAGACCTGATGCTAAGAGTCAGGTGAGTGTAATTTACTCTGATGACGGAAAAACTATTGAAGGCTTATCAGCCGTGGTCTTGT
>RFZL01000100.1 GCA_009920665.1 Alphaproteobacteria bacterium
TGCCCGTTTGTCGAGGACGCCACCTCGATCGCGCCGGCCTTTTCCGCGCTAAGGCCGGTTTTTTTCATCAGCGGAATGGTGAAGGTGCCGGTGGTCACGACATTGGCGATGGATGACCCGGAATAGATCCCCGACAGGCCCGAGGCGACAACCGCCGCCTTGGCCGGCCCGCCCCGCAGATGGCCCAGCGCGGCAAAGGACAGCTTGATGAAGTAATTGCCGGCGCCGGCGCTTTCGAGGAGCGCCCCGAACAGCACGAACAGGAAGATCATCGAGGCCGAGACGCCAAGCGCCACTCCGAAGACGCCCTCGGTCTGCATCCAGAAATGCCAGCTGGCCTTGTTCAGCGACGCCCCTTTCCAGCGCATCGCGTCAGGGAAGATATCAAGATGGCCGAACATCACATAGATAATGAAAATCGTCGCGACGACCAGCAGCGGCAGACCAAGCGCCCGGTACACCGCCACCATCACGCACAGCATGCCGGCGATGGAGAAGAACAGATCATAGCTGTTCGGCAGGCCGGCCCGGTTGGCGATATCAAGCTTGAAGATGAACAGATAGAGACAGGCGGCAACGCCGATGGCGGCAAGCCCCCAGCCGACGATCCTGTCCAGCAGCGGATGCACCGAACGGACGGCCGGATAGAGCGACAGCGCCAGACCAAGCCCGAAGGCAAGATGGATCTGCCGCGCCTCCTGATTGTTGAAGACCAGCTTCAGGCCGCTCACTGCGCTCAGATAAAACGGAAAGTCGGACGCCACCCAGAGCTGGAACAGCGACCAGAGAATACAGACAAACGCCGCCAGCCGGCCGGCGCGCCTTGCGCCGCCCTCGAAATCCTCGGCCGAGATGCCGGCGCTGTCAGCCGGTCCGGTGCTGCTCATCGTCAAGACGTTCCGGGGTTCCGGTCACGAGACGCAGGACGCGCAGCCCGAAGGCTGCACGCCAAAAGCGGTGCTACATCCAGCCACGCTCCTTGTAGTATTTCGCTGCACCGGGATGAATCGGCGCCGACAGCCCGTCGGAGATCATCTCCTCTTCCTTCAGGTTCCGGAAGGCCGGATGCAGCTTCTTGAAGTCGGCGAAATTGTCGAACACGGCCTTGACCACCGTATAGACAACCTTCTCCGGCACATTGGCCGAGGTGATGACCGTCGCACCGACGCCAAAGGTGCTGGTGTCATTCGGCGAGCCGGCATACATGCCGCCCGGCACGGTGGCCACACGGTAGAAGGAATTGTCTGCGACAAGCTTGTCGATCGGCGCGCCGGTGACCGAGACCAGCTCGAAATCGCAGCTTGTGGCAGCCTCGGTAACGGCGGCGGCCGGATGTCCGACGGTATAGATCATCGCATCGATCTTGCCATCGCAGACCGCCTGCGCCATTTCAGACCCCTTCAGCTCGGCGGCAAGCGAGAAGTCGCCCATCTTCATGCCGAAAGCTTCCATGACGACTTCCATGGTCGCGCGCTGGCCGGACCCGGGGTTGCCGACATTGACCTTCTTGCCCTTCAGATCCTCGAAGGATGCCACGCCGGCCCCCTTGCGGGCGATCAGCGTGAACGGCTCGGGATGCACGGAAAAGACCGCGCGAAGATCCCCGAACTTGCCCTTGTCGGCGAATTTCGAGGTGCCACGATGGGCATGATACTGCCAGTCGGACTGGGCAACGCCAAATTCCAGCTCGCCGGCGCGAACGGTGTTGATATTGTAGACAGAGCCACCGGTGGACTCCGCTGAACAGCGGATACCGTGGGACTTGCGGTCCTTGTTCACCAGACGGCAGATCGCGCCGCCGGTCGGGTAGTAAACCCCGGTGACCCCGCCAGTTCCAATCGAGACAAATTGCTCGGCGAAGGCCTGCGCGGTGCCAAAAGCCGCCATTGAGGCAACGACCCCGCCATAGATGACATGTTTGAGTTGCATAGCTCTCTCCCCCCTCTTTCGAGGTGATTCCAGTTTGTGAAGTCATGGAAAAAGCACACGGGCCGATCAATGATCGGTGCATAACGGTGCCATTATGAACTCATGTTGACCGGCAATCAAGCAACCCGCGGTGGGAGGCGCCGCTGACGCGCAACAGAACTGCCAGACTGAATGCCTGTGCATATTGCCTATTGAAGGGACCGGGCCGATTTGCGTTAATCACGGCAAAAGGGAGGTTGCAAATGAAAATTCATAATCTGCTTGTTGTTCTCGTGTCGCTGTTCGGCCTGATCGGCACCGCCAATGCGGATACGAGGATCACCTACAAATCGGCCAAATCGACATCATCCTATTACCAGATGGCGGTCGAGATCGCCGAGGCCATGAAGGCCGGCTCCTCCGGCGAGATCACCGTCACCGTCGAGGAAAGCCAGGGCTCCGTGCAGAATGTCATGGAGGTCATCGGCCGGACCAACAACTATGTCTTTACCACCCCGCCGGTGCTGATCAAGCTGGCCCGCGGCGGCACTGCCATGTTCAAGGACAAGGGCAACCCGCGGTTTGACGAGATCCGGGCGCTGTTCCCGATTCCGTCGCTGACGATGCATTTTGTCATGTCGGAAAGCTCCGGCGTCACCGATTTCGCCGGCATGGAAGGCAAGACCATCCTGCTTGGCAAGGGGTCTTTCGGCGCACGTGAAGGCGAAAAGTATCTCAAGCTGTTCGGCCTTGAGGGCAAGGTCAAACTTGCCGAGGTGGAACTCTCGAACGCGGTGCCGGCGCTGAAGAACGGGCAGATCGACGGGTTCGTTACCGCCGGTTCCTACCCGGCGCCGAACGTCATCGAGGCCGCCGCCTCGGCCGGCGCCACCGTGATTTCGCTGAATGACGAGCAGGTCAAGGCATCGAAGCGCACACGCCTTGTCATCCCAGCCGGCACCTATGCCGGCCAGGCAAGCGACATCGTGACAACCTCGCTGCCGGTTGTGGCCTTCACCACCACCGACATGGATGACGAGACCGCCTACCGGTTGACAAGGACCTACTGGGAAAACAAGGGCGCGCTCGGCGCCGCGGCAAAATGGTGGGACGGCGTGTCGCTCGACATGCTGGATAACATCCTCACCGACATCCATCCCGGGGCAAAGCGCTATTACAAGGAAGCGGGGGCCAGCCTCGCCGCGCATCACTAAGGCAGACGGGGCGGCCCGGTGCCGCCCCCTCTTTCATTCCGTTTCATGCCCGTTTCATGACAGAACAGAACCATCGCCCGATCTGGGTCGGTCTTGGCATCGCCTCGATCGGCTTTCATATCTGGCTCATTTTCTCCGGCCTTGTGCCGAGCCTGGTGTCGCGCCCGCTTCATATGGCGCTGGCGCTTCCCTGGGTGTTCATCTTCACTGCCACCGGCGCGTGGCAGCGCCGGATCGGCTTGCTGCTGACCGCGGTCGGGGTGCTGTTCTGCGGCTATATCGCGGTCAATGAATCATCACTCTCCGACCAGTACGGCTTCATCTCCGGCGGCTGGCAGGTCACGGTCGGCATCGGACTCATCGCGTTGACGCTCGAAATGGCGCGCCGCACCGTCAGCTGGCCACTGCCGCTGATCACCCTGCTGTTTCTGCTCTACGGCCTGTTCGGCAGCCTCATTCCCGGTGAATTCGGGCATCCCGGCCTGCCTTTCAACAGTTTCCTCGGTACGCTGGTT